>NZ_VMLO01000007.1:13390-62340 GCF_013276735.1 Streptococcus sp. 1559 | reverse complement strand
ACGGTTCCATGGCAACAGGTTGGGCACAAGTAAATGGTTCATGGTACTATCTCAACTCTAACGGTTCCATGGCAACAGGTTGGGAGCAAGTTGATGGTTCATGGTACTACCTCAACAGCAACGGTTCTATGAAAGCCAATCAATGGTTCCAAGTTGGCAGTAAATGGTATTATGTAAATGCATCGGGTGAGCTAGCGATCAATACAAGTATAGATGGCTATAGAGTCAATGATAATGGTGAATGGGTGCGTTAACAGATTCCTCCCTGCGACACAATTGATAATAGTATGTCTGAATATATAATTATGTATAAAAAGCTATAGATAAGGTCATCTTATAGCGACTATAAAAAAGTGAACAAGCCTAGTCTTCTGTACATTAGAATTCAGGTTTGTTCACTTTTTGTTTAGGCTCTTTGTCAACTGTAGTGGGTTGAAGTCAGCTAATCTCGAGAAAGGACACATTTCGTCCTTTCTTTTTTGGCTCTTTGTCAACTGTAGTGGGTTGAAGTCAGCTAAGCACGAGAAAGGACACATTTCGTCCTTTCTTTTTTGATGTTCAGAGCGATAAAAATCCGTTTTTTGAAGTTTTCAAAGTTCCGAAATCCAAAGGCATTTCGTTTGATAAGTTTAATGAGATTATTGGTCGCTTCCAGTTTGGCGTTAGAATAGTGTAGTTGAAGGGCGTTGACAATCTTTTCTTTATCTTTGAGGAAAGTTTTAAAGACAGTCTGAAAAATAGGATGAACCTGCTTAAGATTGTCCTCAATAAGTCCGAAAAATGTCTCTGGTTCCTTATTCTGGAAGTGAAAAAGCAAGAGCTGATAGAGATTGTAGTGGTGTTTTAAGTCTTCTGAATAGCTCAAAAGCTTGTCAAGAATCTCTTTATTGGTTAAGTGCATACGAAAAGTAGGGCGATAAAAACGTTTATCGCTGAGTTTACGACTATCCTGTTGAATGAGTTTCCAGTAGCGCTTGATAGCCTTGTATTCATGGGATTTTCGATGAAACTGATTCATGATTTGGACATGCACACGACTCATAGCACGGTTAAGATGTTGTACAATGTGAAAGCGATCCAACACGATTTTAGCATTCGGGAGTGAAACAGTCTGGGAGACTGTTTCAGCCTGAGCCTAGAAATTTGAAAGCGAATCTGTTTAGCTAAGTCATAGTAAGGACTAAACATATCCATAGTAATAATTTTCACTCGACATCGGACAGCTCTATCGTAGCGAAGAAAGTGATTTCGAATGATAGCTTGTGTTCTTCCCTCAAGAACAGTGATGATATTGAGATTGTTAAAATCTTGCGCAATGAAGCTCATCTCCATCTCCCGATTGAAACAGTCACTCCCTGGACTGTTTCAACGTCCCAAGACATAATCTTAGGCAGATTTCTAAAATTACACTCAAAGTGGAAGTCATTGAGCTTTCGAATGACAGTTGAAGTTGAGATGGAAAGCTGATGGTCAATATCAGTCATAGAAATCTTTTCAATTAACTTTTGAGCAATTTTTTGATTGATGATACGAGGGATTTGGTGATTTTTCTTGACGATAGAAGTTTCAGCGACCATCATTTTTGAACAGTGATAGCACTTGAATCGACGCTTTCTAAGGAGAATTCTAGTAGGCATACCAGTCGTTTCGAGGTAAGGAATTTTCGACGGTTTTTGAAAGTCATATTTCTTCATTTGACTTCCGCACTCAGGGCAAGATGGGGCGTCGTAGTCCAGTTTGGCGATGATTTCCTTGTGTGTATCCTTATTGATGATGTCTAGAATCTGGATATTAGGGTCTTTGATATCGAGTAGTTTTGTGATAAAATGTAATTGTTCCGTATGATTCTTTCTAATGAGTTGTTTTGTCGCTTTTCATTATAGGTCATATGGGACTTTTTTTCTACACAAAATAGGCTCCATAATATCCATAGGGGATTTACCCACTACAAATATTATAGAGCCAGAAGTCTTTGATTTTGAGACTAAGGAGAGTCAGGGTCAAAGTAGTGAATGATTCTGAAACCACTCATAATAGTCTCTTGAGAGGACAGATAAGAGTAACAAATATGGTGCTACTCATGTATCTTGTATTTTGATTTACAAACAGCGAAGAAAATATAGGAAGCTGAAATAAAATATAGATGAATCGATTTGGAGAGTCAACGCAATCTATGGCAATATTTTCGCAGCTAGGGAGAAACATTTTAATTTTAATGTACTAGGCGTCTTCTACAGTTAGCTAGAGTTTCAATTGTAGATGTTCTTTGAAATAATATCTTAGCGATTTATTGGTATTAGAAGATTTAGAGAAATTCTTTCTCAATAAATAAACATGGCGTCACCAAAACTGAAGAAGCGGTAGTGTTCTTGGATGGCATGGTGGTAGGCATCTAAGACTAATTCACGGCCTGCAAAGGCAGAAACCAACATGACCAGAGTTGATTTTGGCAGGTGGAAGTTGGTTGAGAAGGCATCCACGACCTTCCACTCATACCCAGGTTTGATAAAGATATTGGTCCAACCAGAATCTGCTTGGATTTGCCCCTCAAACTTGGAACCAATAGTTTCCAAGGTGCGGATAGAAGTGGTTCCGACAGCGATGACACGACCACCATTTTCCTTAACAGAGCGGAGAGTTGCAGCTGCTTCCTCAGAAAGTTGATAGAACTCTGAGTGCATTTCGTGTTCGTCTAGATTGTCCACAGAAACGGGTCTAAAGGTTCCGAGTCCGACATGAAGAGTCAGATAGACTAGATGAACACCCTTAGCTTGGATTTCTGCTAGCAGTTCTTTGGTGAAGTGAAGTCCAGCAGTTGGTGCAGCAGCTGAGCCGCTTTCCTTGGCGTAAACTGTTTGATAGCGTTCACGGTCATCCAGTTTTTCGTGGATATAAGGTGGCAGCGGCATTTCACCCAGACTTTCCAAAACTTCTAGGAAAATTCCGTGGTATTCGAAGCGGACAATGCGGCCTCCGTGGGTCAATTCTTCTGTAATGACAGCGCTGAGGCGACCATCACCAAAGCTGATACGAGTACCGACCTTGAGGCGTTTGGCAGGTTTAGCCAGAACTTCCCACTCATCTCCAGCAGTATTTTTGAGCAGGAGAAGTTCCACATGGCCTCCAGTTTCTTCCTTTTGACCATAGAGGCGGGCAGGGAGAACGCGGGTGTCGTTCATAACGAGGGCATCACCAGGTTCCAGCATATCAATAATGGAGTGGAAGTGTTTGTCCTGCATTTTTCCTGTCTCACGGTTGACGATGAGGAGTTTAGAGGCATCTCGTTTTTCAAGGGGTGTTTGGGCAATCAATTCCTCAGGTAAGTGGAAGTCAAAATCAGCTGTATTCATATATCTGTTCATTCTTTCTAAGTTCTAATCCTATCCATTATAACATGTTTCAAGTATAGACGCTCTTTTTTTAGAAATTAAATCGTTTTCACTTGACAAAAATTGGTCTATACCATATAATAAAAATAGATAGAAATGGAGGATGAAAAGATGAAAGTTATTAAAGTTGAAAACCAAATCGAAGGTGGAAAAGTTGCTTTTGAGATTTTGAAGGAAAAATTAGCCAATGGCGCTCAAACCTTAGGGCTTGCGACAGGAAGTAGTCCACTTGAATTTTATAAGGAAATTGTTGAAAGTGACCTCGATTTTTCAAATCTAACCAGTGTCAACCTTGATGAGTATGTAGGCCTTGATGGCGACAATCCACAGTCTTACCGTCACTTCATGCAAGAAAACTTGTTCAACCAAAAACCATTTAAAGAAAGTTTCTTGCCTCGTGGTGTTAAGGATCATGCTGAAGCTGAAGTTGAACGCTACAACCAAATTTTGGCTGACCATCCAGTTGACCTGCAAATCTTGGGAATCGGTCGCAATGGGCATATCGGCTTTAATGAGCCTGGTACTCCATTTGACAGTCAAACGCATCTAGTAGAACTTGACCAGTCTACTATTGAAGCCAATGCGCGCTTTTTTGACAAGATTGAAGACGTCCCAACCCAAGCTATTTCAATGGGGATTAAGAACATCTTGGATGCCAAGTCAATCCTTCTCTTTGCCTACGGTGAGTCGAAAGCAGAAGCCATTGCCGGAACAGTGTCTGGCCCAGTGACTGAGAATCTACCTGCAAGTAGTCTCCAAAATCACCCTGATGTGACCATTATTGCGGATGCTGAAGCGCTTAGCTTACTTGAAAAATAAAAAGCAATGTTCTATTGAACGCTTTCAACTCTTGTATAAATGTAAGAAAAAATCAAAATTAAACCGCATTTTTGCTTGACAATTATTCCTTTTACGTGTAGAATAAAATAGATATTGAACTTGAAGGGAGTGAAAAAAATGTCTAAAACAGTAGTACGTAAGAATGAATCTCTTGACGACGCACTTCGTCGTTTCAAACGTGCGGTTACTAAAGCTGGTACTCTTCAAGAAACACGCAAACGTGAATTCTATGAAAAACCTTCTGTAAAACGTAAACGTAAATCAGAAGCAGCTCGTAAACGTAAAAAATTCTAATTTGAAATGAAAGGCTGGAGAAATCTAGTCCTTTTTCTTTTAATACTCTTCGAAANNTAGTTTCCTAGTTTGCTCTTTGATTTTCATTGAGTATAAATAAATACTCCAAAGCCTGCAAAAATCTGAAACTTCCTCCTACAATTTGATATAATAGAGAGAAGAACTCGATTGAAGGAGGAAATGATGTCGGTTTTAGTAAAAGAAGTGATTGAAAAGCTTAGACTAGACATTGTCTATGGCGAACCAGAATTGCTTGAAAAGGAAATCAATACAGCAGATATTACGCGACCTGGTCTTGAAATGACAGGTTATTTTGACTACTACACGCCAGAGCGGATTCAACTTTTGGGGATGAAGGAGTGGTCTTATCTGATCAGCATGCCTTCCAACAGCCGTTATGAAGTTTTGAAAAAAATGTTTCTACCTGAGACACCAGCGGTCATTGTTGCCCGTGGTTTGGTGGTTCCAGAGGAGATGTTAAAAGCAGCCAGAGAATGTAAGATTGCTATTTTAACCAGCCGTACAGCGACAAGTCGTTTATCTGGAGAGTTATCTAGCTATCTGGATTCTCGTTTGGCAGAACGTACCAGTGTTCATGGGGTTTTGATGGATATCTATGGGATGGGCGTCTTGATTCAGGGAGATAGTGGAATTGGTAAGAGTGAGACAGGTCTGGAACTTGTCAAACGTGGTCACCGCTTGGTAGCTGATGACCGGGTCGATATCTTTGCCAAGGATGAGATTACTCTTTGGGGTGAACCGGCTGAAATCTTGAGACACCTGATTGAAATTCGTGGGGTTGGGATTATCGATGTCATGAGCCTCTACGGTGCCAGTGCCGTCAAGGATTCTTCACAGGTTCAACTTGCTGTCTATTTGGAAAACTATGATACACATAAGACTTTTGATCGTCTTGGAAACAATGCAGAGGAAATAGAAATTTCTGGCGTAGCCATTCCTCGTATCCGCATTCCAGTTAAAACAGGTCGTAATATTTCTGTCGTGATTGAGGCAGCTGCCATGAATTATCGTGCCAAGGAAATGGGCTTTGATGCGACCCGTTTGTTCGAAGAACGACTGACAAGTCTCATCGCTCGAAATGAGGTGCCTAATGCTTGATCCAATTGCTATTCAACTAGGCCCTCTAGCCATTCGTTGGTATGCCTTGTGTATTGTTACAGGTTTGATTCTTGCGGTTTATTTGACCATGAAAGAAGCGCCTAGAAAGAAGATCATACCAGACGATATTTTAGATTTTATCTTGATAGCCTTTCCCTTGGCTATTTTAGGAGCTCGTCTCTACTATGTCATTTTCCGTTTTGATTATTATAGTCAGAATTTGGGAGAGATTTTTGCCATTTGGAATGGTGGTTTGGCCATTTACGGTGGTTTGATAACTGGGGCACTTGTACTCTATATCTTTGCTGATCGTAAACTCATTAACACTTGGGATTTTCTAGATATTGCGGCGCCTAGCGTCATGATTGCCCAAAGTTTGGGTCGCTGGGGCAATTTCTTTAACCAAGAAGCTTATGGTGCAGCAGTGGATAATTTGGATTATCTACCTGTCTTTATTCGTGACCAGATGTATATTGAGGGGAGCTACCGTCAGCCGACCTTTCTTTATGAGTCCCTATGGAATCTACTTGGATTTGCCTTGATTCTGATTTTTAGACGAAAATGGAAAAGTCTCAGACGAGGTCATATCACGGCCTTTTACTTGATTTGGTATGGTTTCGGTCGTATGGTCATCGAAGGCATGCGAACAGATAGTCTCATGTTCTTTGGCCTTCGAGTGTCTCAATGGCTATCAGTTGTCCTTATCGGACTGGGTATTTTTATCATTCTATATCAAAATCGAAAGAAGGCCCCTTACTATGTTACAGAGGAGGAAAACTAAATGTTAGAAGTTGCATATATTTTTGTTGCCCTTGCTTTGATTGTATTTTTAGTGTATCTAATCATTACTGTACAAAAGCTTGGCCGTGTTATCGATGAAACAGAGAAGACGATTAAAACCTTGACTTCAGATGTGGATGTGACCTTGCATCATACCAATGAATTGCTGTCTAAGATCAATGTCTTGGCAGATGATATTAATGTCAAGGTGGCAACGATTGATCCACTCTTTAGTGCTGTTGCAGATTTATCTCTATCTGTTTCAGACCTCAATGACCATGCGCGTGTCTTGAGCAAGAAAGCTTCATCAGCTGGTTCAAAAACACTCAAGACTGGGGCAAGTTTATCAGCTCTTCGTCTTGCAAGTAAATTTTTAAAAAAATAAAAAAGGAGAATCCTTATGGGTAAATTATCCTCAATCCTTTTAGGAACCGTTTCAGGTGCAGCTCTTGCCTTGTTTTTAACAAGCGACAAGGGCAAACAAGTTTGCAGTCAGGCTCAAGATTTTCTGGATGATTTGAGAGAAAATCCAGAGTATGCCAAGGAGCAGGTCTGTGAAAAACTGACAGAAGTCAAGGAGCAGGCTACAGATTTTGTTCTTAAAACCAAAGAACAGGTTGAGTCGGGTGAAATCACTGTGGACAGCGTCCTTGCTCAAGCCAAATCATGTGCTCGTCAAGCGACAGAAGTATCAAAATATCGATTCAATAATCTCAAAGAGCAATGGCAAGAAAAGGCCGAAATTCTTGATGAATCAGAAGAGATTGTGATTGATATCAAAGAAGAAAAAATCTAGATTTGATGAGACTGGGCAAAAACTCAATTCTAGGAGAAAATGAAGTAGATCTTCCCATAATCAAACGCATAGTATCAAGGTTTTTCAAGGCCTGATATTATGCGTTTTTTGATTTTCATTGAGTATTATGGTATAATGGCAGTGTTGAAAGTGAAATATTTACATTTTTTATATTGTACTGATATTTTATTAATATTAAGCAATTCATTTTTTTATGATTAGAAATCAATGTGGTAGTTTATAATCAAGCAGAGGAAAAGTTCTAAAATTTTAGTCAAGAAAGGGTTTAGTATTTTGTCAAGGGAAAATAGTAGAACTCTCTATTTTGTAAAAAATAGCTAGAAAGAAAGTTGGTAAAATGAAAGATATTTTTAATAAACGTCAATGTTTTTCGATTCGAAAGTTTTCTGTTGGAGTGGCTTCTGTATTAATAGGCATTGCTTTGTTTACACCATCCCAGGGAGTACTTGCTTCTACGGAAAATTCTCCATCTTCTGTGGATAAAAGAGAAGAAGTTCAACCTATACTAGATAATCAAAATAATCCTTCTTCTGAGTTAGATACCAGAGATGTTCCAATAGGATCTACAAGGACTACAGAACCCGTCAGATCTGGGAATAAGGAAAATAATAGCTTGACCACAAGGGATTTCGTGGCGGGTGAAGACAGATCAAGCACTCCAGCGGTGAGAGCAGCATCAAATCCTTCCGAGGTTAAAAAGTATGAATTAACTGATGAGTATGCTAAGCAAATAAAAGCAGGAGTAATCGGTTCAGAAGGTAATAAGCTTGATAGTTTATTGTTAAACGGCTCTAAGTTAAGTCCAGAAGCCTATACAGATGATGATTACTTGAAGGATAAAGAAGAACTTTATATTTATGAAAAAGGTGGGAAAAAGTATGTAGGTTATAATAGTCATCCCTTATTAGAAGATACTGATGGTGATGGTATTATTGACAGTAAAGAAAAGCCAGATGAAAAATTAAAATGGAATGTAAGTGAGCGCGATATGATTATGTTCATGGAATTATCCTACCGTGATGATAATTATATTGATAGAGTGCTGGATCATAAGAGACCCTTAACAGAGTCAGAGTTATATAAAAAGAATGGTGACAGTAAACCACGTTATGAGTATATGATGATGAATAAGGAATTGGGGCCTTATTGGGAAAGGAAGAAAAGTTACCATACCTCCAGTGGACTAGATGCTGTCTTGTATGAAACGAAGAGTGATTTCTTATATTTACCAAATGGAACTGCACAAGTATTAGCCTTTCGTGGAACAAGTGATGCGAAAGATATAGGAGCTGATATAACACTTGGATTAGGAAGCAATCCTCAACAAGGGATAGATGCAGAAAATATTATGCATGAACTAGCTAAAGATAAGAGTATTACTAATCTTTATTTGACAGGTCATTCTTTAGGAGGATATTTAGTACAACGGGCAATGGTTGAAGCTTATCAGTTGGCATATTCTGACAGCAGAGTCATGTCTCCTAAAGAACAGTTGGTTTATAGAAACGTTTATAATAATGTATTAAAAAAAGGCACAACCTTTAATGCTCCAAAAGTTGTGACCAATTTGCTTTCCAGTCGTGAATTTTGGCAAAAAGGTTTAGATAGCAAAAAAATAGCCAAGTCTGGTAAAATGACTCATTATATTGTTGATAATGATTTGGCGATAAGAAAAGGCGTCAGCAATGATAGTGATGTTGTTATAAATGTTGGACGAACCAGTGGAGGTCACAGTTCACGTTCTTATTTTGAAGCTGATATGATTAATAGACGATCAGAGTTTATATCTGGGAAACGAATTTCCTTAGATGGGACAGGTTATCAAGATAAAAACATTGCAACAGTTAAATCTGTAGAAAAAGTTGGAGAAACTGTTGTATATAGTAAACGCGGAGATGACATCATTAAGTCAATAACTGTGAGTATGAAAGATCTCGATACAGGACAGATTACTAACAATACAATTGATGAAGTGTTTAAGAAAGATGGAGCCAAATCTACAGTTGTCGTTACCCAACTTGAGCCAAGTGTACGTTATGAAAAAGATGCCACAAGAGCTAAAGGTGAAGCTAATGTAACAACAACTGGTACTTCAGGTACTAGTACAGTAACAACAACTTATAGTGTAAATCCTAACACTGGAGATCTGATTGAACATGTAGGACAACCAGTAGTTAAGCAACCGGCAATAGAAACAGTTGTCAAAGTCGCAGCCAAGGATGAAGTAGAATACATTAAAAAAGGAGACGACGTTGTTAAGAAGACAACAAGCTACACAGTAAACTCAAAAACTGGCAGCCTTACTTCGACTAAGAAGGAAGAAGTAGTCAATAAAGGTGGCGCGAAGGATATAGTTGAGTATAATTCAGTTGAACCCAAAACAGTTTATTTAAAAGATGAAAACAGTCCAAAAGGTACTGATACCGTTCAATTTCTAGGGAGATCAGGAAAATCTAAAGTCACCACAACCTATAGCGTAAATCCAGTAAATGGAGCCCTAACTCCAACAAAAGGGGGATCAGAAGTCGTAACTCTACCAATAGCTAGAGTTGTAAAAGTAGGAGCTAAGGATAAAGTAGACGTAGAAACAATCCCATCTCCAGTAAAATACGAAAAAGATGCTAGTCGAGAAAAAGGCCAAGCCAATATTACTGTCCCAGGAAAAGACGGAAGTAAGACAACCACCACGACTTACACAGTAAATCCAGACAATGGGGAAGTTACTCCAAATGAAGGAAATCCAGTAATAGTAAATCCAACAGAAACAATCGTTAAAGTCGCGGCTAAGGATCAAGTAGTAGAAACGCCAATTGAGCCCATAGTGGTTTATGAAAGAGATGACACTCGTGACTTTGGTACACCAGACAAGCCTAGAAAAGGAGCAAAAGGAAAATCTGTAACGACTACAAGGTATGACGTTAATCCAAATAATGGAACAGTCACAGAACAGGTTGGTAAGCCAGTGGTCACCCCAGCTGGTAAAACAATAGTTAAGGTTGGAGCTAAAACTAAGGTTGAGAGTAGCAAGGATGACCAAGGTCGTGAAGTTATCAACACTACAACTTATGAAGTTGATCCAAAAACAGGTAAGGTAACTTCTACAACAGTAACTACTTACGGGACAAGGAAAGAACTAACGATTGAGAAGATGGTAGTACCATCTCCAGTAGTTTACGAAAAAGATGATACGAAAGAAAAAGGTACAGTCCCAACTACTGTTAAAGGTGAAGATGGTGAAGACACTATCACAACAACTTACACTGTGGACACTAATACTGGAAAGATTACAGCAAGTGAAGGTAAACCAGTTCGTACGAAAGAACCAACGAATACAGTCGTCAAAGTCGCAGCCAAGGACAAAGTAGAAAAAACAGAAATCTCATCACCTAAGAAATATGTGAAAGATGATACACGCGACAAAAATCAACCAAATGTGGAAGAAGCAGGCCAAGCAGGTTCAAGTACTATCACAACAACATATAGTGTTGATTCTACTACAGGCGCTATTACAGAAACAGTAGGAAAACCAGTAGTAGTAAATCCAACAGCAACAATAGTCAAAGTCGCAGCCAAGGACAAAATAGTAGAAACACCAATTGAACCTGAAGTTGAATATGTTAGAGATGGTGAACGAGAAGTTGACACACCTAATGAACGTATTGAAGGAGCTAAAGGTAAAACAGTTACTACAACCACTTACGATGTAGATTCAAAGGACGGTCATATCACAGAACACGTTGGCACCCCAGTCGTCACCCCAGCAGGTAAGACAATCGTTAAAGTAGGAGCTAAAACTAAGGTTGAACAATCTAAAGATTCTGAAGGTCGTGATGTGATTGAGACCACTACCTATGAAGTTAATCCAAAAACAGGTAAGATAACTCCAACAACCGTGCTAACTTATGGGAAAACGAAAGAACCAACGAATACAGTCGTCAAAGTCGCAGCCAAGGACAAAGTAGTAGAAACCCCGATTGAACCTGAAGTTGAATATGTTAGAGATGGTGAACGAGAAGTTGACACACCTAATGAACGTATTGAAGGAGCTAAAGGTAAAACAGTTACTACAACCACTTATGATGTAGACTCAAAGGACGGTCATATCACAGAACACATTGCTAATAATATAACAACACCAGCTAAGGTAACACCAGGTAAAGTCACTCCAGCAACTCCAGTCACACCTGCTACTAATGGAGGTTCTGATCAAGATACACCTGCACCAACAACTCCAATTCCAGATGCAGTTACTCCGAATGAAAATCATGAAGATACTACAGATGCTAGTGATAGTGATAACGGAGCTAAATCAAATGATTCTCAAAATGTATTGCCAAATACAGGAACAGAATCAAATGCGACTCTTGCATCTCTAGAACTTCTTGGTCTGCTAGGCGGTCTCGGACTTGCTCTTGGAAAGAAAAAAGAAGACTAAAAATTTAGTCAAATGAACATTCATTCTTTTGTATTGTAAAGACAAACTAGATTGGTTCTGGGAATCGTGTTCGTCATAAAATAAAAAGAATGTTTAGATAAAGAAAGCGAACAATGCTAGGATTTTGTTAAAGGGAATTCTAAGTATTGTTCGCTTTTGTGGTATAATAAGTACTATGCAGAAAAAACCAACGTCAGCCTATGTGCACATCCCATTTTGTACCCAGATTTGTTATTATTGTGATTTTTCAAAAGTTTTTATTAAGAATCAGCCAGTCGACAGTTATTTAGAGCATCTGTTAGAAGAGTTTCGTTCTTATGATATTCAAAAGTTGCGGACCCTCTACATTGGTGGTGGGACACCAACAGCCTTGTCAGCTCCGCAACTGGAGGTGTTATTGAAGGGCTTGACTAAAAACTTGGACTTGTCTGCCTTGGAAGAGTTGACCATTGAAGCCAATCCAGGCGACTTGGAAGCGGATAAGATTGCTGTTTTGAAAAACTCGGCTGTCAATCGTGTTTCGCTAGGCGTGCAGACCTTTGACGACAAGATGCTGAAAAAGATTGGGCGCAGTCATTTGGAGAAGGATATTTATGAAAATATCGACCGCCTGAAATTGGCTGGTTTTGACAACATCTCCATTGATTTGATTTATGCGCTGCCTGGTCAGACCATGGAGCAGGTCCAGGAAAATGTGGCTAAGGCCATTGGACTGGATATTCCCCACATGAGTTTGTATAGCTTGATTTTGGAAAATCATACGGTCTTTATGAACCGTATGCGACGAGGGAAATTGCCTCTGCCTAAGGAGGAACTGGAAGCGGAGATGTTTGAGTACATCATCACTGAGCTTGAGCGAGCAGGCTTTGAGCATTATGAGATT
The DNA here is from genome assembly GCF_013276735.1 of Streptococcus sp. 1559. Taxonomy (NCBI): domain Bacteria; kingdom Bacillati; phylum Bacillota; class Bacilli; order Lactobacillales; family Streptococcaceae; genus Streptococcus; species Streptococcus sp. 1559. The sequence goes on along the minus strand of NZ_VMLO01000007.1, from coordinate 49,783 downwards.
TCTAATTTCTCCAAACCTGGTTTTGAAAGTCGCCACAATCTTATGTACTGGGACAATGCTGAATACTATGGCATCGGTGCTGGAGCATCTGGTTATGTCAATGGTATTCGATATAAAAATCATGGTCCCATTCGCCATTATCTTAATGCGGTTGAGGAAGGCAATGCTCGTATCACAGAGGAGTACCTGAGTCAAAAAGAGCAAATGGAAGAAGAAATGTTCCTGGGACTCCGCAAGAAATCAGGAGTCTCCATGGCGCGATTTGAGGAAAAATTTGGACGGTCTTTTGATGGACTTTATGGAGAAATTGTCAGAGACTTGGTTCAACAGGGTCTCATGCAAATAGACGGTGACCGAGTTCGCATGACAAAAAGAGGTCTCTTCTTAGGAGACACCGTAGCAGAACGATTTATTTTGGAGTAGGATGATGGGCTTAACTTATCAAATGAACATGAAAATTCCTTTTGATATGGCTGACATGAACGGTCATATCAAACTTCCAGATGTGATTTTGCTGTCCCTACAAGTTTCAGGGATGCAGTCGATTGAACTGGGAGTTAGTGATAAGGCCATTTTAGAAGATCATAATCTGGTCTGGATTATCACAGAATACGATATTGAGGTGGTTCGTTTGCCTCGTTTTGGGGAAGAAATCACCATCGAAACGGAAGCTTTGAGCTACAATCGGCTCTTTTGCTACCGTCGCTTTACCATTTATGATGAAGCAGGTCAGGAACTCATCCACATGATGGCGACTTTTGTTCTCATGGACCGCGACAGTCGAAAAGTCCATGCTGTTGAACCTGAGATTGTGGCTCCTTACCAGTCTGATTTTGATAAAAAACTTATCCGTGGACCGAAGTATGAGTCCTTGGAAAAGCCGATCAGCAAGGATTACCATGTTCGTTTTTACGACTTGGATATGAATGGTCATGTCAATAACAGTAAATACTTGGACTGGATTTTTGAGGTCATGGGAGCGGATTTTTTGACCCACTATATTCCCAAGAAAATCAACCTCAAGTATGTCAAGGAAGTTCGACCAGGTGGGGTAATCATATCGTCTGTTGAACGGACTGGACTGGAAAGCAAGCATGAAATTACAAGCGACGGGGCTACCAATGCACAGGCTATTATTACTTGGCAAGAAATAAAAAAGGCTTAGGGAGAAATAGATGAAATATAAAGGCTATTTAATTGATTTAGACGGAACCATTTATAAGGGCAAAGACAGAATCCCAGCAGGAGAGGCTTTTGTCCATGAATTGCAAAAGCGAGACATCCCCTATCTCTTTGTGACCAACAATACAACCCGTACTCCTGAGAGTGTTCAAGAAATGTTGGCTCAGAATTTTAATATCGATACGCCTCTATCGACTGTCTACACAGCGACTTTGGCAACTATCGACTATATGAATGACTTGGGACTGGAAAAGACTGTCTATGTTATCGGAGAATCAGGGCTCAAGGAAGCCATCAAGGCGGCTGGCTATGTGGAAGACAAGGAAAATCCTGCCTATGTGGTAGTAGGTCTGGACTGGCAAGTCGACTATGAAAAATTTGCCACAGCAACTCTAGCTATCCAAAAGGGAGCTCATTTTATCGGAACCAATCCTGACCTCAATATCCCGACAGAGCGTGGTCTTTTGCCTGGTGCTGGTTCACTGATTACCCTGCTTGAAGTAGCAACACGAGTGAAGCCTGTTTATATTGGAAAACCAAATGCCATCATTATGGACAAGGCGGTTGAGCACTTAGGTTTGGAACGTGAAGAGTTGATCATGGTTGGGGACAATTATCTGACTGATATTCGGGCTGGGATTGACAATGGCATTCCAACGCTCTTGGTGACGACAGGTTTTACCAAGGCAGAAGAAGTAGCAGACCTGCCAATCGCACCGACTCATGTGGTTTCTAGCCTTGCGGAGTGGAACTTTGATGAAAACTAAATTAACCTTTTGGAGCTCTATGCTCTTTCTCCTCTCTCTTTTTATCCTTCTGACCATTTATCTGGCTTGGATTTTTTATCCGCTGGAAATCAAGTGGTTGAACTTAACGGATCGAGTTTATCTAAAACCAGAAACCATTCAGTACAACTTTCATATCTTGATGAATTACCTGACCAATCCTTTTAGTCAGGTCCTAGAGATGCCAGATTTTCGTTCGTCAGCAGCTGGTCTGCACCACTTTGAGGTGGTCAAGAACCTCTTTCACTTGGTTCAGCTAGTAGCTCTAGTGACACTTCCAAGTTTCTATTTCTTTGTCAATAAGATTGTAAAAAAGGGCTTTTTATCTTTATTTAGTAAAGGGCTCCTGACCCTAGTGGTTTTTCCTTTGCTGATTGGTCTTGGGGGAGTTTTGATTGGTTTTGACCAATTCTTTACTCTTTTCCATCAAATTCTCTTTGTGGGAGATGATACCTGGCTTTTTGACCCAGCCAAGGATCCAGTGATTCTGATTTTGCCAGAGACCTTCTTCCTTCATGCCTTCCTCCTCTTTTTTGCCCTATATGAAAGCTTCTTTGGCTATCTTTATCTGAAAAGTCGTAGGAAGTGAAATGAAAGCTGTTTTTAATTTACGTATATAAAAATGCATATTGTTTGAAACCATGGTTAAGAAGGAATTAATCAAATTCAAACAAAGGCAATCGTTCGCGAACAGTCTATTTTTCTTGAAAAAATAGGCTTTTTTTCTAAAAATCTCTAGTCAAGCGCTTTATTTTTTTGTATAATAGAAGTAGCAAAGTATAGATAAGAAGAGAAAAGCATGATTACACTATTTCTATCACCGAGCTGTACATCATGTCGTAAGGCTAAGGCCTGGTTAGAAAAACATAAGGTTCCCTTTGTGGAACACAATATTATGACCAGTCCTTTAACAAGAAAAGAATTGCAACACATCCTTTCCTTGACCGAAAATGGTACTGATGACATCATTTCAACTCGTTCAAAAATTTTTCAAAAATTGAATATTGATGTAGAGAGTATTTCGGTATCGGAATTGCTTCATTTGATTGAGCAGTATCCTAGTCTTTTGCGTCGTCCAATTATTATTGATGCCAAGCGCATGCAAATCGGTTTTAATGAAGATGAGATTCGTGCTTTTCTCCCTCGTAGTTACCGTAAGCAAGAACTAAAAGAAGCAAGAATGAGAGCTGGTATTAGTTAATGAACAAACAGTATAGTTACCCACTAGATTTGTCGTGGAGCACTGAAGAACTTGCTTCAGTGCTTTCTTTTTTTAATGATGTTGAAGCTGCCTATGAAGGCAAGGTAGAGGCTAAAAAGTTACTGGACTCCTATAAGCGATTCAAGGCGGTTGTGCCAAGAAAGAGTGAAGAAAAACGTTTGGGACGAGAATTTGAAACAGTCAGTGGCTATTCGCTTTACCGAGCAGTTCAGGCGGCTAAGGAAAAAGGGGAAGGAAAGATTTCTCTTGGAAAGTAAATTTGAATTTGCTAAAGAGCTAATTAAGAAAGCGGGTCAGTACATCCTTGACCACATGCAGGAAGACTTGCGTGTTGAGACCAAGTCCTCTCCAACAGATTTGGTGACCAGACTGGACAAGGAAGTTCAGGAACTCTTGGTTGGTGAGATTTTGTCCCGTTATCCTGAGGATAAGATTTGTGCTGAAGAAGGGTGTCTGCGAGCTTCAGTTCAAGAGGGCAAGGTTTGGGTCATTGATCCCATTGATGGGACCAATAATTTTGTAGCCCAGCAGGAAGATTTTGCTGTTATGATGGCTTATTTTGAAAATGGTCAGGGACAGTTTGGCCTAATTTATGATGTGGTCAAAGGGGATTGTTACCACGGTGGTGGGGTCTTTCCAGTTTGTCGAAATAATAAGCCCCTAGCTCCCTTTAAACCAAAACCACTTGGAGATTTTCTCATTGCAGGAAATAGTGGTATGCTAGAAACCAATGAATGGGGACTAGCTGATTTGAGTCGAGCCGTCCTCGGTGTTCGTGTCTATGGGAGTGCGGCCATTAGTTTTGCCAAGATTTTGTCAGGGCGTTTGTTGACCTATGTCACTTATCTGCAACCATGGGATTATGCTGCGGCTAGTATTTTAGGGGAAAGTCTGGGCTATCGGGTGGTGACCCTATCTGGTCAACCGCTTGATTTTCAAACCAGACAACCGGTCATGATGCTACCTCTTGAGATGCAGGAGGAAATTCAGTCCTATATTTACGAAAGGAAAAGAACTTAAATGCAATTTCCAGAAGGATTTGTTGAAAAATATGAAGAGATACTAGGAGATGAGGCAAGAGATTTTCTTGCCTCTTTTGAGGAGGAAGCGGTTTCGGCCTTTCGGGTCAATCCTTTAAAAGAAGCGCAACTTTCCTTTTCTGATACCATTCCTCAAACTCCTTGGGGACATTATGGGAAGGTTTCAGGGAAATCGCCTGAGCATGCTACTGGTTTAGTTTATTCGCAAGAACCTGCTGCTCAGATGGTTGCTCAGGTAGCCCAGCCCAGTCCTAGTATGAAGGTCTTGGACTTGGCAGCTGCACCGGGAGGTAAATCAACTCAACTAGCAGCCTATCTAGCTGGAGAGGGCCTTCTCGTCTCCAATGAAATTTCAAGCAAACGGGCTAAGATTTTAGTAGAAAACATGGAGCGCTTTGGAGCGACAAATGTTGTGGTGACCAATGAATCTGCTGACCGCTTGGCCAAGGTCTTTAAAGGCTATTTTGACCTCATTGTCCTTGATGCCCCTTGCTCTGGTGAAGGAATGTTTCGTAAGCAACCAGATGCTATGAACTATTGGAGCTTAGAGTATCCGAGTCAATGTGCTAGCTTGCAAAGAGAAATTTTAGCAGATGCAGTAACCATGCTAGCTGAAGGTGGTCGTCTGGTTTATTCAACCTGTACCTGGGCACCCGAGGAAAACGAAGAGATTGTTAAGTGGTTGCTGGAAGAGTATGATTTTGATTTGTTGCCAGTAGAGCATATCAATGGAATGGTAGCTGGTATTGACCTGCCAGAAACGGCTCGGATGTACCCTCATCAGTTTAAGGGAGAGGGTCAGTTTGTAGCCCATCTACAGTTTAAGGGTAACAATCCAACTCTTAAATGTAAGGCAAGTAAGAGCAATCTTGGTCGAGAACAAGTTGCCTTGTGGCAAGAATTTGCCCAAAACCATTTGAAGGTCAATCTACCGGGAATCTTGCAGACTTTTGGGGACCAACTCTATCTCTTACCAGAACTCTTGCCAGATTTAGGTAAGCTCAAGATTGCTCGCAATGGACTACATCTGGGCACTTTTAAGAAGAAACGCTTTGAGCCCAGTTTTGCTCTTGGTCTAGCCTTGAAACCGAGTCAGGTCGAACAATCGGTTGAAATTGGCCAAGAAGCGTTTGTCAAGTATGTGGCTGGAGAAACTGTTCAGCTGGCAGAAAGTCTGCCAAATGGTTGGTACCAAGTTTTGGTTAAAGGCAATGGCTTGGGCTTTGCAAAGGTTACTGGAAATGTTTTGAAAAATTATTTTCCAAAAGGCCTCAGATTCAAGTGAAAATGCTAGTCAAATATCTTATTCTATGTTATAGTGAAAGTATGGATTTTTTTAGTAGGATGATTCTTGATATCTTGATTGCCATCACATGTAGTTTTACTACTCAATGAAAATCAAAGAGCAAACTAGGAAGCTAGCCATAGATAGCTCAAAATACTGTTTTGAGGTTGCAAATAGGACTGACGGAGTCAGTTACAAAGCATTGCTTTAAAGTTGTAGATAGGACTGACCAAATAGGTACATACCTATAACAAGGCAAGGCTGACCTGGTTTGAAGAGATTTTCAAAGAGTACAAGAAGTTTAGTTATTAGCGTTCTTACCGCTTGTAAACTAGATTTCCCATAAAATAGAATCTTTTCCTTTTAGTTGTAAACTAGTCTGGGAGAGTAGAGAGGTTTGAGATACCTTTCTAGCTTTTGGATTATCATCTAAGGAGAGTAACCTTTTCCTTGCATTAAAAAGGGGAAAAAGAGACACGAAATGACTATAATGGGTGACAATGGGGGAAGGGATAGACAAGAGATTTTATCCACATATGAAAAAAGGAGGTTAGAAAAGAGTAATATAGCCTATATTATATAAATAATCAATTGCGCAGAAATTTGGTAAGAATTCATGCGTCAACTCATAAAGAACTACTTAAAAAATTCACAGTATTCATAATTATTTTCGAGGAGAAAAACAGTGAAAAAAAGAAAAAAGCTTGCTCTGTCTCTTATCGCTTTTTGGCTGACGGCTTGTTTAGTAGGCTGTGCTAGCTGGATTGATCGTGGAGAATCCATAACGGCTGTTGGCTCAACTGCCTTGCAACCCTTGGTTGAAGTAGCGGCAGATGAATTTGGCACGATCCATGTTGGAAAAACGGTCAATGTCCAAGGGGGAGGTTCTGGTACAGGCTTGTCCCAGGTTCAGTCTGGGGCAGTTGATATAGGAAACTCAGATGTATTTGCTGAGGAAAAAGACGGAATTGATGCTTCTGCTCTTGTTGACCACAAGGTCGCGGTAGCTGGCTTGGCTCTGATTGCCAATAAGGAGGTTGATGTTGATAACCTAACGACAGAGCAACTTCGTCAAATCTTCATAGGTGAGGTAACCAATTGGAAAGAGGTTGGTGGTAAGGACTTACCCATCTCTGTTATCAATCGGGCAGCCGGCTCTGGCTCTCGTGCTACCTTTGATACTGTCATTATGGAAGGTCAGTCTGCCATGCAAAGTCAGGAGCAGGATTCAAATGGAGCGGTAAAATCAATCGTATCAAAAAGTCCAGGAGCTATCTCTTATTTATCTCTTACCTATATAGATGATTCGGTCAAAAGCATGAAGTTGAATGGTTATGACTTAAGTCCAGAAAATATAAGTAGCAATAATTGGCCCTTGTGGTCTTATGAGCATATGTATACATTGGGGCAGCCCAATGAGTTAGCTGCAGAATTTCTCAATTTTGTTCTCTCGGATGAGACCCAAGAAGGGATTGTCAAAGGATTGAAGTATATTCCGATTAAGGAAATGAAGGTTGAAAAAGATGCTGCCGGAACTGTGACAGTGTTGGAAGGGAGACAATAATGAATCAAGAAGAATTAGCTAAGAAAATGTTGCTTCCATCAAAGAATTCTCGTCTGGAGAAATTAGGAAAAGGTTTGACCTTTGCCTGTCTTTCTTTGATAGTCATCCTTGTGGCCATGATTTTGGTTTTCGTAGCGCAAAAAGGCTTGTCGACCTTCTTTGTCAATGGTGTGAATATCTTTGACTTTCTTTTGGGAGGAACTTGGAATCCTTCTAGTAAAGAATTTGGTGCCCTTCCTATGATTTTGGGTTCCTTTATCGTTACCATTCTCTCAGCCCTTATCGCAACACCCTTTGCTATTGGTGCAGCAGTTTTTATGACCGAAGTATCACCAAAAGGGGCGAAGATTTTGCAACCAGCTATTGAACTCCTGGTTGGGATTCCTTCAGTAGTGTACGGATTTATTGGCTTGCAAGTCGTCGTTCCCTTTGTTCGCAGTGTCTTTGGTGGGACTGGTTTTGGGATTTTGTCAGGGATTTCCGTCCTCTTTGTCATGATTTTGCCGACCGTAACCTTTATGACAACGGATAGCTTGCGTGCGGTTCCTCGTTATTATCGTGAGGCCAGTTTCGCTATGGGAGCCACTCGCTGGCAGACTATCTGGCGTGTGATCTTGAAGGCGGCCCGTTCTGGTATTTTCACTGCAGTGGTCTTTGGGATGGCGCGTGCCTTTGGTGAGGCTCTAGCTATCCAGATGGTTGTCGGAAACTCAGCTGTTATCCCAACTTCCTTGACCACACCAGCTGCAACTTTAACTTCTATATTAACTATGGGAATTGGGAACACTGTCATGGGAACTGTAAATAATAATGTTCTCTGGTCACTGGCCTTGGTACTGCTCTTGATGAGTTTAGTTTTTAACAGTGTGATTAAATTGATTACGAAAGAAAGAGGAAAGAAAAATTATGCGCGCTAAGAAATTAGATAAACTTGCAACAGCTGTCCTCTATACGATTGCTAGCATCATTGTGACAATCTTGGCTTCCTTGATTCTCTATATCTTGGTTCGGGGCTTGCCCCATATCTCTTGGTCTTTCTTGACTGGAAGGTCTTCTGCTTTTCAAGCAGGTGGTGGGATTGGCATTCAGCTTTACAATTCCTTTTTCCTATTGGTCATTACTTTGATTATTTCTGTACCTCTTTCTATGGGAGCTGGGATTTACTTGGCTGAGTATGCTAAAAAAGGTCCTGTTACCAACTTTGTGCGGACTTGTATTGAAATCTTGTCCTCTTTACCATCAGTGGTGGTGGGTCTCTTTGGTTACTTGATCTTTGTAGTCCAGTTTGAGTATGGATTTTCAATCATTTCAGGTGCCTTGGCCTTGACAGTCTTTAACTTGCCTCAGATGACGCGTAATGTAGAGGATAGTTTGAAACATGTTCACCATACCCAACGTGAGGCTGGTCTGGCTCTTGGGATTTCTCGTTGGGAGACAGTGGTTCATGTTGTTATTCCAGAAGCGCTTCCAGGTATTGTAACGGGTGTCGTCTTGGCATCTGGTCGTATCTTTGGCGAAGCTGCAGCTCTGATTTATACAGCAGGGCAATCGGCGCCAGCTCTTGACTGGTCTAACTGGAATATCCTCAGTGTGACTAGCCCCATCTCTATCTTCCGTCAAGCAGAAACCTTGGCTGTCCATATCTGGAAAGTCAATAGTGAAGGCACTATTCCAGATGGAACTATTGTATCAGCAGGTTCTGCCGCTGTGCTCCTAATCTTTATCCTGATTTTTAACTTTGGAGCTCGTAAGTTCGGAAACTATCTACACAAGAAATTAACCGCTGTCTAAAGGAGAAGCCATGTCAACATATAACTGGGATGAGAAGCATATCCTTACCTTTCCTGAAGAAAAAGTAGCCCTTTCTACTAAGGATGTCCATGTTTACTATGGTAAAAATGAATCCATTAAGGGGATTGATATGCAATTTGAAAGAAATAAAATTACAGCTTTGATTGGTCCGTCGGGATCGGGGAAATCTACCTACTTACGCAGTCTCAATCGCATGAATGATACTATTGATATTGCTAAAGTAACTGGGCAGATTCTCTATCGTGGAATTGATGTCAACCGTCCAGAAATCAACGTTTATGAAATGCGTAAACACATTGGAATGGTTTTTCAACGCCCTAATCCATTTGCTAAGTCAATTTACCGTAATATTACCTTTGCGCATGAACGTGCTGGAGTTAAGGATAAGCAAGTCCTAGATGAAATCGTAGAAACCTCCCTTCGTCAGGCTGCCCTCTGGGATCAGGTTAAAGACGATCTCCACAAGTCAGCCTTGACCTTATCAGGTGGTCAGCAACAACGTCTCTGTATTGCTCGTGCCATCTCTGTTAAGCCAGATATCCTCTTAATGGATGAGCCAGCCTCAGCCTTGGATCCGATTGCGACCATGCAACTAGAAGAGACCATGTTTGAGCTCAAGAAAGACTTTACCATCATCATTGTAACGCATAATATGCAGCAGGCTGCTCGTGCAAGTGACTATACAGGCTTCTTTTACTTGGGTGATTTGATTGAGTATGACAAAACTGCAACTATTTTCCAAAATGCCAAGCTACAGTCCACCAATGACTATGTATCTGGTCACTTTGGTTAGAAAGGAAACCGTATGACAGATGCGATTTTACAGGTATCAGACCTGTCCGTTTATTATAATAAAAAGAAGGCTTTGAATAGTGTTTCCCTATCTTTCCAACCTAAGGAAATTACAGCCTTGATTGGTCCATCTGGATCAGGGAAGTCAACCCTCCTCAAGTCTCTCAACCGCATGGGAGATCTCAATCCAGAGGTGACCACAACTGGATCCGTGGTGTACAATGGTCACAACATCTACAGTCCGCGTACAGATACGGTTGAATTACGTAAGGAAATCGGAATGGTTTTCCAACAACCTAATCCTTTCCCTATGACTATCTATGAGAATGTTGTCTACGGGCTTCGTATCAATGGAATTAAGGATAAGCTGGTTCTGGATGAAGCCGTAGAAAAAGCCTTGCAAGGTGCCTCTATCTGGGATGAGGTCAAGGATCGTCTACATGATTCAGCTATTGGATTGTCAGGTGGTCAACAGCAGCGTGTCTGTGTGGCCCGTGTCTTGGCAACCAGTCCTAAAATCATCCTCTTGGATGAGCCAACTTCGGCTTTGGATCCGATTTCAGCTGGTAAAATTGAGGAAACCTTGTATGGTCTAAAAGACAAGTACACCATGCTTCTGGTAACCCGTTCCATGCAACAAGCTTCACGTATCTCTGATAAGACAGGATTTTTCCTAGATGGAGATTTGATTGAATTTAATGATACCAAGCAGATGTTCCTTGATCCCCAACACAAGGAAACGGAAGACTATATTACAGGAAAATTTGGATAAGGAGATGAAAGATGTTACGATCTCAATTTGAAGAAGATTTAGAGAAATTACATAACCAGTTCTACGCTATGGGACAAGAAGTGCTCTCACAAATCAATCGTACGGTGCGTGCCTTTGTCACGCATGACCGTGACCTGGCAAAAGAGGTCATCGAAGATGACGCAGAAGTAAATGAATACGAAGTGAAACTGGAAAAGAAATCATTTGAAATGATTGCACTCCAACAACCAGTCTCTCAAGATTTGCGTACAGTCTTGACTGTCCTTAAGGCTGTATCAGATGTGGAGCGTATGGGGGATCACGCTGTAGCCATTGCCCAGGCAACCATCCGTATGAAGGGGGAAGAGCGCATCCCAGCTGTAGAGGAAGAAATTCAAAAAATGGGACGTGAAGTTAAAAGCGTTGTTGAAGCAGCACTTGATCTTTATCTTAATGGTTCTGTTGACGACGCATACCGGGTAGCCTCCATGGATGAGCAAATTAACCACTATTTTGAAACTATCCGTGACCTTGCGACTGAAGAGATTAAGAAAAATCCAGAAGCCATTGTTACGGGTCGTGATTATTTCCAAGTTATTTCCTACTTGGAGCGTATCGGTGACTATGCTAAAAATATCTGTGAATGGGTTGTTTACTTTGAAACAGGTAAGATTGTCGAATTATAAAGTATTCAAAGGATAAAATTATTGTGAAAGCTTACTTTTTAATACAGTAAGCTTTCATTGTATAGATAGTTTACTTTGTCAGAGGTGAATAATGAACTACATACAGAATATCAGAAAAAAGTTGGAAAAGATAAGATTATTTTAAATTTTACCTGTGGAATATTAAGTCAATCAGGAAAAATTTTATTACAAAAACGAGCAGATAAAGGAACGTGGGGATTACCAGGTGGTGCTCTTGAATTAGGAGAATCGGCTTTAGAAGCTTTAGTGCGAGAGTTTTATGAAGAAACAGGAGTCGAAGTGAGGGTGGAAAAACTCTTAAATGTTTATACAAAATATTCAGACAGTTATCCGAATGGTGATGAGGCTCAAGTTCTTACAATCTTGTATTTAGTTTCATCTGAAACTTCTATCTCTACAAATTTTTTTACAAGTGATGAAACTTTAGAATTAGGATTTTTTGATCATAGTGACATACAAAATATTGCAATTGTAAACCAGCAGCATCAAGATATGATAAATGATTTTTTTGAAAATAAGTTCCCAATAGATAGATAAACTAACCACTGTATTTCTATTTTTTAGTAAATATATTTTATGAAAATGCAAGAAAATACTTGACAAGCAATTTAGATATCGTTATAATTATACAAAATTAACAGAGGGGTTGTTTATTTATGAAATCAAAAAAATGGATATTTGTTTTATGTAATTTTCTTGCAAGTTTCTTCTTAGTAGCTTGCCAGTCAGGTTCGAATGGTTCTCAGTCAGCTGTTGAGGCCATTAAGCAAAAGGGGAAATTAGTTGTGGCAACCAGTCCTGACTATGCACCCTTTGAATTTCAATCATTGGTTGATAGAAAGAACCAGGTAGTCGGTGCAGACATCGACATGGCTCAGGCTATCGCTGATGAACTTGGGGTTAAGTTAGAAATCTCAAGCATGAGTTTTGACAATGTTTTAACCAGTCTACAAACAGGTAAGGCTGACCTAGCAGTTGCGGGAATTAGCGCTACTGACGAGAGAAAAGAAGTCTTTGATTTTTCAATCCCTTACTATGAAAACAAGATTAGTTTCTTGGTTCGTAAGGCTGATGTAGAAAAATACAAGGATTTAACTAGCCTAGAAAGTGATAATATTGCAGCCCAAAAAGGGACTGTTCCAGAATCAATGGTCAAGGAACAATTGCCAAAAGCTCAATTAACTTCCCTAACTAATATGGGTGAAGCAGTTAATGAATTGCAGACTGGAAAAGTAGATGCTGTTCATATGGATGAGCCTGTTGCACTTAGTTATGCTGCTAAAAACGCAGACCTAGCTGTCGCAACTGTTAGCTTGAAGATGAAGGACGGTGAAGCCAATGCCGTTGCCCTTAGAAAAAATAGTGCTGATTTGAAAGAAGTGGTGGACAAGGTCATCCAAAAACTCAAGGATGAAGGAACTTACCAAAGCTATCTTGAAAAGGCAGCAAGCCTAACAGAAGTTGAAGAATAAGAAAAAACGCAGAGTTGGATGTCATTCCATTTCTGCTTTTAAATAGTTTAAAACCTTTTCCAGATTGTCTAGGGACACCTTGGCAAATTGATAAGGACAGGTGCTTAAATAGGCCTCTTCAAAGAAGTCCAAGCCTAGTTGACTGTGTTTGAGATTGGCGATTTTAGGATACTGTCTCAGGTCTAGCAATAAACCATCGTGAAGAGGAAAATGAGGAAGAGGACAGGGGCTGTAAACTAGTCTTTCCTTGATTTGTTTTTGGTAAGTTTCTTGATTATTCAAGCGAGTCAGACGATTTTTCTCAAATAATTGACTGTCAATATAGAGTGACAGGGCTTTTTGCATGATGAGGTTGCTGTCATAGTCTAGGATATTTTTGTAGGCCACAAAGTCTTCCTTAATAGCATTTGGAAGAATGAGTGCCGTAATCCTCAGGGCTGGAAAGAGGCTGGTTGAGAAGGACTTGATATAAATAACGCGCTCCTCTGTATCCAGATAGTGGAAGGTCTGGCCCTTCTTGGAGTTCAAATCACCCAGATAGTCGTCCTCTACGATATAGACACCATACTTGGCAGCTAAGTCAAGAATAGCCCGTTTGTCCTGCTCTGAATAGGAATGCCCCAGAGGATAGTGAAAACGAGGAATGGTATAGAAAAACTTAATTTTTCCTGTTTTGAAATGGCCTTCTAGCTCCTCCAAGTCAATCCCATCAATGCCTCGTTCAATCGTTTGATAGTCCAGACCTTGAGCAATCAAGAGGCGATTCATCCGATGGTAGGTCGGCTGTTCCACTAAGATTTCCTTGGCTTGGCTAGGAAAGGATATTTGAGAAAGGATAAAAAGGGCTTGTTGAGTTCCAGAAGTCAGTACCAGTTGATCAGCCTTGCAGTAGAGGGCTTGGTCAAAGAGGAGTTTATGAATGGACTGTCTTAGGTCTTCTAATCCTTCTTGGTTGTCATAGTAGTTGAAGAGGTAGTTTTCCCGGCCAATCAAGGTTTCATTGACACAGAGTCGGAAATCGTCATAGGCGCTGGCATGTTCGTCCGTAACCTCGATTTCTAGGTCCTGATGTTGCCCTTGTTCTAATACATAGTAGCCACTCTGGGGCTTGGCATAGAGGTATTGTTCGTGCCGTAATTCCAGCAGGGCGCGTTGAATGGTGTCCTTGCTGCAGTGAAAGTCAAGGCTCAGTTGACGGATAGAAGGCAGGCGACTTCCCGTTGGAAAACGTCCAGACTCGATACCGTTTTTCAGATAGGAAACAACCTCTTGGTACTTGCTTAGTTTCTTCATTCCAGACCTCCCTTGATTTTGTTACATTGTACCCTTTTTTTTCTTTCTTGGCAATGTCTAGGGTGTTTCTCTCGTTCACATCTAAGAGCAAATGTGGTATATTCCCATCTTTAATACTTTTTTGAAATCAAAGAGCAACCAAATGCAGATGTGACAGTTTTTCGGAACTTTTTTCTCTTTAAAACAAAATATGTATTTTTATCTGGGGTTGGTTTGTTTTAAAAAGTTTTCATGCTAATTTCCCCGTATTACTTGCACATATTTTTAGGAAAAAAGCTTGAAACCGTTTTCTAGTTGTGGTATAATAGAATTGAAAAATAAAAGTATACGAATGACTTGTTAGAAAGGAGTTTTAAATCAGAAAATCAAGTTATTTTATCAGTAATATATATTTGTGACTTGAAGGAGTGTTTTTTATGAAATTTAAAAAAACTGTAACTTCAGCTCTTGTTGTATTATCACTATTTTCTATTATGTCTCCTTCTATAGTTTCTGTTAGAGTATTTGCTGATGATGTAACTACTACGGAAGTTTCTGAAATTAGTACCCAAGAACAAAAATAAATGGATGATGTAGCTAATGTTCTTGATCAAATGTTTAGAAATGGAGTTAATGAAAAAAATTTTACTGAATATGTTTATAAAAACTTTTCTCAAAAAGATATTGCTCTTGCGGAAAATAAATTAGAAACTAATATTAATAATCTCTATGACAGAGTCCCTTGGGATGAGATGGGAGGATGTATAGCGAGAAAAATACGAGAAGAATTTTTTGCTATGACCAATGTTTCGCTAATTGTTAAGTATGCGCAGAAAAAGGCTTGGTTAGAATTAGCTAAAGTGGTACTAAGATTTGTTAAAGCTAATGGACTTAAAACAAATATTTATATCATTGCTGGTCAGTTGGCTATTTGGGCAGTTCAGTGTGGTCTGGAATAATGCGTGATAAAAACTTTTTAATAAAAGATGGGATTATTAGCTTTTTGATTGGATTTGTATATGCATATTTAGTGTTACAAAAATTTATCCTTTGGAAAATCCTTTTGTTTGCATTTATTTTTGCAATTATTAATACAATATTTATGTTTGCTAGGAACAAAAAATAAATAATGATTTAGTTAAATAAAAAAAAGGCCCCTAGGGAAGTGTGTTCCTTAGGGGTTGTTGTGCCAGTTCAAGTTTTGTTTCTGTCAAAATCTCAGGCTACCCGTCGGAAAGCGTCCAGACTCGATGCATTTTTCAGATAAGCTACGACCTCTTGGTACTTGCTTTGTTTCTTCATTCCAGACCTCCCTTGATTTTGTTACATTGTACCCTTTTTTTCTTTCTTGGCAATGTCTAAAGTGTTTCTCTCGTTCACATATAAAGCTAAATGTGGTATACTTAGGAGTAACATTTATAGAATAACAAACAAGAAAGAGAATGGATAAGAACGTGCAGGAACCAGTGAAATTATTTCAATACAATACCCTTGGAGCCTTGATGGCTGGCCTTTATGGTGGCACCATGACAGTAGGAGAATTGCTAGAGCATGGAGACCTTGGTTTGGGAACCTTGGATTCCATTGATGGGGAATTGATTGTCTTGGATGGCAAGGCTTATCAAGCCAAAGGCTCAGGAGAGCAACCGGAAATTGTAGAAGTATCACCAGATGCCCTTATTCCTTACGCAGCAGTAGTACCACATCAGGCAGAGGTCATTTTCCGCCAGCGCTTTGAGATGACAGACAAGGAATTGGAAGAACGGATTGAGTCTTATTATGACGGGGAAAATCTTTTCCGCTCTATCAAGATTCGTGGGGAATTTTCACATATGCATGTGCGCATGATTCCTAAGTCGGCACCAGATACCAAGTTTGCTGATGTCGCAACCCATCAACCTGAATATAGTCGTGACAATGTGGCAGGAACCATCGTTGGTTTCTGGACGCCAGAGATTTTCAATGGGGTCAGTTTGGCAGGATATCATCTACATTTTATCTCAGATGATTTGACCTTCGGTGGGCATGTTATGGACTTTGTTATCAAGGAAGGCATTATCGAGGTGGGAGCTATTGACCAGTTGGACCAACGTTTCCCAGTCCAAGACCGTCAATACTTGTTTGCTAAGTTCAATGTTGACGAGATGAAAAAAGATATTGAAAAGGCAGAATAGGAGAAGAAAATGATCATTCATATTATCATTACCATGGTGCTGTTGCTGGCTTTCTTGCTAGGGAGCGTTTGGTATGCCAAAAAGAAATACCAGACTAATCTAGCTGCCTTGGGATTGGGTGCAGTCGCTTTCTTTGTTTCTTCGCAGATTTTGGAAAAACTGGTGCATATCTTAGTTTTACATCCTCAAAAAGACGGTAGTATTGCTCTCTTGCAAGATCATCCGCTTGTCTATATCATCTATGGCCTAGCCATGGCAGCATTTTTTGAGGAAACGGCTCGTCTTATTTTCTTCAAATGGTTGGAGAAAAAGAGAAGTTTGGAAAAGGCAGACGCCTTGGCCTATGGGTTAGGGCATGGTGGTTTGGAGTTGATTTTCCTAGGTCTTGCTAGTTTGCTTAATCTCTACATCGTTCTCTCAGCAGTTCAAACGCAGGATCCACAGGTCATGCAATTACTGTCTGAAAATATGTTGAAAACTATTCAGTCGCTTTCAGTCTGGCAGATTTATTTGCTTGGTTTTGAGCGAATCTTGGCGCTAGGTTTCCAATTACTCTTGACTGTTTGGGTTTACCAAGCTGTTCGCCAGAAGAAATGGATTTATCTCCTAGCAGCCTATGGCCTACATGCCTTCTTTGACCTAGCACCATCTCTAGTCCAAGTTGGCTGGTTGACAAATCCAGTCTTGGTTGAAGTTGTCCTAGCACTTGAACTTGTTCTGGTTGCCTATGGGACCAAGGCAATCTTTTGTAAAAAATCATAAGAAAAAAGGGGGAAACCTCTTTTTCTTATGCAAAATCCAGACAAGGTCTTTTTATGGTCGTCAAATGTCTCTAAAAATGGTATAATGGAATGAATTTTGTAAAAGGAAGAGTGACATGTCTGTAAGAGAAAAAATGCTTGAAATCTTAGAAGGGATTGATATCCGTTTTAAGGAACCCTTGCATAGCTATAGTTATACAAAAGTAGGTGGAGAGGCCGATTATCTGGTCTTTCCACGAAATCGTTTTGAGTTGGCTCGCGTTGTCAAATTTGCTAATCAAGAAAATATCCCTTGGATGGTTCTTGGCAATGCTAGCAATATCATCGTTCGTGATGGTGGAATTCGTGGATTTGTCATCTTGTGTGACAAGCTCAATAATGTTTCTGTTGATGGCTATACTATTGAAGCAGAAGCTGGTGCCAACTTGATTGAAACAACTCGCATTGCGCTTCGTCATAGTTTGACTGGTTTTGAGTTTGCTTGTGGCATTCCAGGAAGCGTTGGCGGTGCTGTCTTTATGAATGCAGGTGCCTATGGTGGTGAGATTGCCCACATCTTGCAGTCTTGTAAGGTCTTGACCAAGGATGGAGAAATCGAGACCCTGTCTGCCAAAGATTTGGCTTTTGGTTACCGCCACTCAGCTATTCAAGAGTCTGGTGCAGTTGTCTTGTCAGCTAAATTTGCCCTAGCCCCAGGAACCCATCAGGTTATCAAGCAGGAAATGGACCGCTTGACGCACCTACGTGAACTCAAGCAACCTTTGGAATATCCATCTTGTGGTTCGGTATTTAAGCGTCCTGTTGGTCATTTTGCAGGTCAGTTAATTTCAGAAGCTGGCTTGAAAGGTTATCGTATTGGTGGAGTAGAAGTCTCAGAAAAACACGCAGGATTTATGATCAATGTCGCAGATGGAACGGCCAGAGACTACGAAGACTTGATTGAGTCTGTTATCGAAAAAGTCAAGGAACACTCTGGCGTTACTCTTGAGAGAGAAGTTCGTATCTTGGGTGAAAGCAAGTAGGAAGTTGTAGCTGAAAAGCTGTTGCTATGTCATGGAAAGGGGGTGAAAGCCTATCGTTAGTGCAGAAGAATGTAGGCAGTTCAATCTCCTACACGAGGTAGTGGCGGCTTGACAGAGCCCTGATCTGTTAATCTATGAAAAAGAAGGAATAAATGACAATTGAAAAAACCAATTATCGAATTCAAAAACGTCTCTAAAGTTTTTGAAGACAGCAACACCAAGGTTCTCAAAGACATCAACTTTGAGTTGGAAGAGGGGAAATTTTATACTCTTCTAGGCGCATCTGGTTCAGGGAAATCAACCATCCTAAACATCATTGCAGGGTTATTGGATGCGACGACAGGAGATATTTTGCTGGATGGTGTCCGTATCAATGACATCCCAACCAACAAGCGAGACGTCCATACTGTCTTCCAATCCTATGCCTTGTTTCCACATATGAATGTGTTTGAAAATGTTGCCTTTCCACTTCGCTTGCGCAAGATTGACAAGAAAGAAATCGAGAAACGCGTAGCGGAAGTTCTCAAGATGGTTCAGTTGGAAGGTTATGAAAAACGTTCCATTCGTAAACTTTCTGGAGGACAACGTCAGCGTGTGGCTATTGCCCGTGCCATCATCAACCAACCCCGTGTGGTCTTGTTGGACGAGCCTTTGTCAGCGTTGGACTTGAAATTAAGAACAGACATGCAGTATGAACTGCGTGAACTGCAACAACGATTGGGCATTACCTTTGTCTTTGTTACTCACGATCAGGAAGAAGCGCTGGCCATGAGTGACTGGATTTTCGTCATGAATGATGGCGAGATTGTCCAGTCTGGAACTCCTGTGGATATCTACGATGAGCCAATCAACCATTTTGTTGCCACCTTTATCGGTGAGTCAAATATCTTGCCAGGAACCATGATTGAGGACTACTTGGTTGAGTTTAACGGCAAACGCTTTGAAGCGGTCGATGGTGGGATGAAGCCAAATGAGCCTGTCGAGGTTGTCATTCGTCCAGAGGACTTGCGTATTACCCTTCCTGAAGAAGGCAAGCTCCAAGTTAAGGTCGATACCCAGCTCTTCCGTGGGGTGCACTATGAAATTATCGCCTATGACGAACTTGGAAATGAATGGATGATCCACTCAACCCGTAAGGCCATCGAGGGTGAGGAAATCGGTCTGAACTTTGAACCAGAAGACATCCACATCATGCGTCTCAACGAAACCGAAGAAGAGTTCGATGCTCGTATCGAAGAATACGTGGAAATTGAAGAGCAAGAAGCAGGTCTGATCAATGCAATCGAGGAGGAAAGAGATGAAGAAAACAAGCTCTAAACTCTTTGTAGTGCCCTACATGCTCTGGATTGCACTCTTTGTCTTGGCACCCTTGGTCTTGATTTTCGGACAATCCTTTTTCAACATTGAAGGCCAGGTTAGTTTAGAAAACTATAGATCTTACTTTGCGTCACAAAACTTGACCTACCTCAAAATGAGCTTTAACTCCGTGCTTTATGCAGGAATTGTGACCTTTGTAACCTTGCTTATCAGTTATCCAACAGCCCTATTTTTGACCCGTCTCAAGCACCGTCAACTCTGGCTCATGCTGATTATCTTGCCTACTTGGATCAATTTGCTCCTTAAAGCTTATGCCTTTATCGGGATTTTTGGTCAAAATGGCTCTATTAACCAATTCTTGGAATTTATCGGAATCGGTTCACAACAGTTGCTCTTTACCGATTTCTCCTTTATCTTTGTCGCAAGCTACATCGAGCTTCCATTTATGATTTTGCCAATCTTCAATGTTTTGGATGATATGGACAATAATCTGATCAATGCCAGCTATGACCTAGGTGCGACCAAGTGGGAGACCTTCCGCCATGTCATCTTCCCTCTATCGATGAACGGAGTGAGAAGTGGGGTCCAATCTGTCTTTATCCCCAGCTTGAGTCTCTTCATGCTGACCCGTTTGATTGGTGGGAACCGCGTTATCACCTTGGGGACAGCCATTGAGCAGAATTTCCTAACCAATGACAACTACGGTATGGGTTCTACCATCGGTGTGATTCTCATCTTGACCATGTTCATCACCATGTGGGTGACCAAGGAAAGGAGAGAACGATGAAAAAATTTGCCAACCTTTATCTGGGACTGGTCTTTCTTGTCCTCTACCTGCCGATTTTTTACCTGATTGGGTATGCCTTTAACGCAGGCAATGACATGAATAGCTTTACAGGCTTTAGCTTGAGCCATTTTAAAACCATGTTTGGTGATGGTCGTCTTATGTTAATTGTGACCCAGACCTTTTTCTTGGCCTTTCTGTCAGCCTTGATAGCGACCATTATCGGGACTTTTGGAGCTATTTACATTTACCAGTCTCGTAAGAAATACCAAGAAGCCTTTCTATCACTCAATAATATCCTCATGGTTGCGCCTGATGTTATGATTGGTGCCAGCTTCTTGATTCTCTTTACCCAACTCAAGTTTTCACTTGGCTTTTTGACCGTTCTATCTAGTCACGTAGCCTTCTCCATTCCTATCGTGGTCTTGATGGTCTTGCCTCGTCTCAAGGAAATGAACGGTGACATGATTCATGCGGCCTATGACCTTGGTGCCAGTCAATTTCAGATGTTCAAGGAAATTATGCTTCCTTATCTGACTCCGTCTATCATTGCAGGTTATTTCATGGCCTTTACCTATTCGCTGGATGACTTTGCCGTGACCTTCTTCGTAACGGGAAATGGCTTTTCAACCCTGTCAGTCGAGATTTATTCTCGTGCTCGCAAGGGGATTTCCCTAGAAATCAATGCCCTTTCTGCCCTTGTCTTTCTCTTTAGTATTATCCTAGTGGTTGGATATTACTTTATCTCACGCGAGAAGGAGGAGCAAGCATGAAAAAACTCTATTCATTTTTAGCAGGAATCGTAGCCATTATCCTCGTCTTATGGGGAATTGCGACGCATCTAGACAGTAAAATCAATAGCCGAGATAGTCAAAAACTGGTTATCTACAACTGGGGAGACTATATCGATCCAGAACTCTTGGAGCAATTCACAGAAGAAACAGGAATCCAAGTCCAGTACGAGACTTTTGACTCCAATGAAGCCATGTATACCAAGATCAAGCAGGGTGGAACGACTTATGATATTGCCATTCCTAGTGAATACATGATCAACAAGATGAAGGACGAAGACCTCTTGGTACCGCTTGACTATTCAAAACTTGAAGGTCTTGAAAATATCGGACCAGAGTTCCTCAACCAGTCCTTTGACCCAGGCAATAAATTCTCCATCCCTTACTTCTGGGGGACTTTGGGAATTGTCTACAATGAAACCATGGTAGAGGAAGCGCCTGAGCATTGGGATGACCTCTGGAAGCCAGAGTATAAGAACTCTATCATGCTCTTTGATGGGGCGCGTGAAGTGCTGGGTCTAGGGCTCAATTCCCTCGGCTACAGCCTCAACTCCAAGGATCCCCAGCAGTTGGAAGAGACAGTGGATAAGCTCTACAAACTGACTCCCAATATCAAGGCTATCGTTGCCGACGAGATGAAGGGCTACATGATTCAGAACAACGCTGCTATCGGTGTGACCTTCTCTGGGGAAGCTAGCCAAATGCTAGAAAAAAACGAAAATCTACGCTATGTGGTACCGACTGAGGCTAGCAACCTTTGGTTTGACAATATGGTCATTCCCAAAACAGTCAAAAACCAAGACGCAGCCTATGCCTTTATCAACTTTATGTTGAAACCCGAAAATGCCCTCAAAAATGCAGAGTATGTCGGCTATTCAACACCAAACCTACCAGCTAAGGAACTGCTCCCAGAGGAAACAAAGGAAGATAAGGCCTTCTATCCCGATGTTGAAACCATGAAACACCTAGAAATTTATGAGAAATTTGACCATAAATGGACAGGGAAATATAGCGACCTCTTCCTACAATTTAAAATGTATCGGAAGTAGGAGTTAGCAGTCACGAAATGAATCAGTTAAGCTGGTTCGTTTTTTAGAAAAAATAGAAATTATGGTATAATAGTTTTAGGCAGAGAGTTATTAGTATTGTTTATAGCATCTCTGAAAATTTAATTCCAAAGGAGTTCAAAATGAGCCAGACTACGCAAATGCATATATATATAACCTAATAAAAAATGCAAAAATATATATTGAAACCTACTGAAAATTCAGTAGGCTTTTTGCGTTTCTTGGAGGTATCTAATGGCTAAAAAGTTATTAAATATCACTGAGATTGAGGATAGAACTAAGGTTTTAGTAGAAAATCTTAATAAATCGACATTTATTATTGATTTTGTTTCATTGTTTGACATTACTAAAACGACTATAACAAGAGCAAGTAAAGTGGCAACTGATGATTTTATAATAAAAAACAGATTGTATTTTCGTAAAGTTGAAAATCAGCCATTACTTGCTCTGACTGAGATTGATAAAGAGTTGGAGGGTCAGGTTCGTAAATCTCGATTTATTATTACAACAGATTTTCAAGAATTATATGCAAAGGATACACAGACAGGGCTGACTCTTGCAATTTCTTTTAATGATTTACCAGCCCATTGTGACTTCTTCTTACCTTGGAATGGTATTGAAAAGATTGATTATGATAAGGAAAATCCAGCTGATGTAAAAGCGGCAGAGCGTTTCACCAAACTTTATGACGAACTAATTTCTATCAATCCTGAACTAGCCATCACTGAAACTGATGGTAAATCATTTAATCTATTTTTGATCCGTGTTCTTTTTCTACTATTTGCAGAAGATACAAATATCATCTCCAAGGGAGCTTTCACAAATGTTATTAAGATGAGGACATCCGAAGATGGTTCTGACTTAAATGAGTGTGTTAGAAAGTTATTTACTGTTTTAGATATGCCTGAATGTAGTCGTCAGGATTTGGAGTCGTGGTTATCAGATTTTCCCTATGTAAATGGTAAGCTTTTTTCAGAGCCACATCATGACCTTATTTTCAATAAAAGAACTCGTCAATTACTCATTGAAGCAGGGGAATTGCTAAACTGGAATGAAATCAATCCAGATATTTTGGGCTCAATGATTCAAACCGTGGCAAATGCAGAAGCGAGATCAACATCGGGTATGCACTATACTAGCGTGCCCAATATTATGAAGGTCATCAAACCACTATTTTTAGATAATTTACGAGCAGCATTTACGGAATTAGAAGAACGAGCTGATTACTATATAGGAGGTGGTGACTTTAGCGAGGAACATCGTCGCAAGGAATTACGACAAATCTTACCTAAGTTAGAAGATTTACTCACTCGTATGGCCTCTATCAAGTTTTTAGACCCTGCCTGTGGTTCTGGAAATTTCCTCATCATTACCTATAAAGAACTTCGTCGTTTAGAAATTAATATCTTAGTCAAACAGCGTGAAATTCGTGACTCCTTGAATGAAAAAGCTGTTTATCAAGGAGAATTGATTGCTGATGCATCTAAGATTTCTCTATCCCAGTTTTCAGGAATTGAATTGGATGATTTCGCTCATGAAGTAGCAAGGCTATCCTTGTATGTAGCAGAACACCAGATGAATGTGGAAATGGAAGAAGCTCTTGCTGATGTCCATCCAAGGCTACTCCCCTTAAGAGAAGCTGGAAATATCGTTTGTGGGAATGCTCTAAGAATTGAATGGGAAACTGTGTTGAATGTCAAGGCAGATGACGAAGTTTATATATTTGGAAATCCGCCGTATATAGGCTCTAAAAAAATGACCTTGGAACAAAAGAAGGAACTGGAAAATGTGATTTGTTCAGAAATTTCTTCTAAAAAATTAGATTATATTTCGGGATGGTTTTATAAGGCAACTCACCTTATTTATGGTAAAAATGCTCAATATGCTTTTGTAACAACAAATTCAATAAATCAAGGTGAACAAGTTTCAATTTTGTGGAGTGTTCTTCTACGATATGGTCAAATTTCCTTTGCGTATCAATCTTTTAAATGGAACAATAGCGCGGCCCATAATGCAGGGGTTACAGTTACGATTATTGGATTTTCAAATAAAAATGATAAGAAAAGAATTATATATAGTGATAAGGGAGAAAGTTATGGAAAGAATATAAATCCCTACCTAACTTTTGCAGATGATATTATTGTATCTAATCACAATGATGCAGAGAAGTTAAATAATTTTCCAAAAATAGTCTTTGGGAATATGCCAAGAAGTAAATATCTAATACTGACAAATGATGATAAAAATAAATTAGTTCAAAGATATCCTGAAACTGAAGTGTATTTTAAAAAGTATATTGGAGCAGATGAGTATATCAATGGAAATTTTAGATATACTATTTGGATTGATCAAGATGAATATACTAAATTAGATAAGATCCAGGAATTCCATCAATTATTTGAAAATGTAAGACAAGAACGCCTGAATTCTCAGGCTGCTGGAACAAGAGAAACTGCATCCACACCATGGAAATTTGTACAACGAGGTGAATGGGACGAAGCATATGAAAAAGGCGATATAGAAGGTTGTCAAGCCATTATTGTTCCACGTGTATCATCAGAATCTCGTACTTATGTACCTATGGGATTTATTGAAGATGACACAATTGTATCAGATTCTGCCATGGTTATTTACAATGCTCCTATCTGGCTTCTTGGTATCTTAGAATCCAAAATGCACATGGTTTGGCTTCGTTCAATTGGTGGTAAATTAAAGACAGATTATCGTTATTCAGCTGGGTTGGTCTATAATACATTCCCAATTCCAGAACTTTCGGAATCTCGGAAAAGTATGCTTGAGGATGCTGTTTTTGAAATGCTGGATGTTCGAGAAGAAGAAGGTGGAACCTTGGCTGAATTGTACGGTGGAGCCAATAAGCCGATGAACGAACGTCTTCGCCAAGCACATGAAAAAATTGATGGTATCGTAGAACGTGCCTACCAGCAAAAAACTTTTGAATCAGATGAAGAAAGGCTCAGTGTCTTATTGAATCTGTACAAAGAAATGACAGAAAAGGAAGCGAAATGACCTCAAATATATTTGAAATCAATTACAATGGTACAGGTGCTAGTCAATCAAATAATGCACTTGGAATGCGTGAAATGCAGGCGCGTGTATATGCTAAGAGAACTTCTCAACACTTATTGATTAAGGCTCCTCCTGCCTCTGGTAAGTCGAGAGCTCTGATGTTTATTGCTCTTGATAAACTACATGCTCAAGGCCTGAAAAAAGCTATTATAGCAGTCCCAGAAAGATCTATCGGAAAATCCTTTCGTTCAACAAAATTGACTGAATATGGTTTTTACTGGGACTGGGAAGTGCTTCCAAAAAATAATTTGACTGAACAAGGAACCAGCAAAAGTAAGGTAAAACAGTTTGTAGACTTTATGCATTCAGAGTCGCCTGACGATAGAGTTCTAATCTGTACGCATGCCACCTTGCGTTTTGCCTTTGAACAGCTGGCTGATAGTGATTTTAATGATGTTCTTTTAGCTATCGATGAATTTCATCATGTATCTCAAGATGATAATTCAGTTTTAGGGAATGCTTTGAGAAACATATTAGCCAATTCAACAGCTCATGTAGTGGCTATGACAGGATCTTACTTCCGTGGAGATTCTGTCCCTATTTTGGCACCTGAAGATGAGCAAAAATTTGATAAGGTATCCTATACTTATTATGAACAGTTGGAGGGGTACAAATATCTGAAAAGTTTTGCTATGGGTTATAACTTTTATCGTGGTCGTTACACGGATGCTTTGCACGAAGTACTGGACACAAGCAAGAAAACTATTATTCATATTCCCAATGTAAACTCAGGTGAATCAACCAAGGATAAGTATGATGAAGTTGACCGAATTTTAGACGAACTGGGGCAAGCCGTTCCAGACCCTAAGACTGGATTATGGTTGGTTACTGAGGAAACAGGTCGTGTATTGAAGGTCGCTGACCTTGTCACAGAAGAAGGGCGTGAAAAAGTACAGGATTATCTAAACAAGATGACCAGTTTAGATGATCTCGATATCATTATCGCACTTGGTATGGCTAAAGAAGGTTTTGACTGGCCTTATGCTGAGTATGCTTTAACGATTGGCTATCGTCAGTCGCTGACAGAAATTGTTCAGATTATAGGTCGAGTAACACGGGATAGTTCCAATAAGTCACATGCTCAATTTACCAATCTCATTTCTCAACCAGATGCTCAAGATGATGAAGTTTTCTTTGCTGTGAATAATGTTATGAAGGTTATTACAGCTAGCCTATTGATGGAGTCTGTTTTAGCACCAAATTTTAAGTTCAAACGAAAAGATCGAGAAGACCAGAAATCTTCTGGTGCCGAAATGTTTGTGAAAGGCTTAAAAGAGCCTAGCACTCAAAGAACAAAGGATATCATAGAAAATGATTTGAATGACTTACGTGCTAGTATATTGCAAGAACCGCGTATCCAAACTGCAATTGCTGCGGGAACGGATGCAGAAGTCATTAATAAGCAAATGATTCCAGCCATCATTAAACAAATCTATCCTGACTTAAGTGGGGCTGAAGTTGAAGAAGTTCGTCAACAGTTTATTAGTCAATCGGTAGTTCAATCAGCTGAACGGAAAGAGGGAGTAGGGCAAACAGACTTTCTAAAAATGGCAGATAAATTTGTGAATATTGATGACTTATCCATTGATTTGATTGATCAGATTAATCCTTTCCAGAGAGCTTACGAAGTTATATCACGTGAAATTGATGCTCCGACTTTGCGTCTAATACAAGATTATATGGATGGTCAGAAGATGGAGTTTTCTGAAGAAGAACTGTTAATTCTTTATCCTCAAATTAAGCAGTTTTTAAATGAAAATGGTCGTCATCCAGATAAATCAAGTCATGATAAGTACGAACAGAGACTTGCTTATGCTTTGTTACAATTGTCTCAGATGAAGCTGAAGATGGAGAGTGGTAATGACTGATTTTAAAAACTTAAATGACATATTTAACGATTCTGATTTTGAACATTTAATAGCTCCTTTAAAACCTAAGAAAAAAATAGTTACAGATCATGAAGTAGAGAAATTTTTAGAAATTATAGATTGGGTGAGAGAAAATAATGGGCAAGAGCCACAAAAGTCTAGAAATATTAAAGAACGCAGTTTATTTTCTCGATTGAATGGTATTAGAAAATCTCCTGATAGCATCCGAAAGTTAGAACCTTATGATGAATTTGGGCTACTAAAAATAGATATCGTTGAGTCCGAGACCCCTATTTCAAGTCCTGCTAGTTTAACAGATATTTTATCAGATGAATTGTTTGAGTCGGTAAATAGTGCTGAAAAATCGTTATTTGATGTCTCACGTTATAAACGAACGATTCAAGCGCGTGATAAAATACGAACACGTAAACGGATGGGCAATTTTGAAGATTATCAAGGATTATTTACTCGTGTTCATGATGAAATTAGTGAAGGTCGCCGTCAAGTCAGAAATTCTGATGTAATAAAAGAAAAAGAAATTAAACCTGGTATGTTCTATGTTGATAATGGAGTAATGGTTTATGTTGCTTCTAAAGGAGAAGACTTCACTGACAAGAATGGCTATACAAACGCTGAACTTCATCTCGTATATGAAAATGGTACAGAAAATAAGAAGGCCTTACTCCGTTCTTTTGTCTCAAATTTACACGATAGAACCCGACATGGACGAATGGTAACAGAATTGATAGAAGATGTGATGACTGGCATTAGTCCGAGTGAACGCATTACAACTGGATATATCTATGTAGTGAAATCCTTGAGTAGCAATCCTCAAATTGCTAACATCCGTAATCTCTATAAAATCGGTTTTACACAGGATCAAATTGAAAAACGGTTAGCAAATGCAGAAAAAGAAGGAACCTATCTTTATGCTCCTGTCCGTTTAGTAGCTAGTTTTGAGGTTCAGAATTTCAGCGCTCTAAAATTAGAAACGACTCTTCATCATTATTTTGCAGACAAACAGTTAGACATAGAATTAATAGCACCAAATGGAGAGAGCTTTGTTCCTAAAGAATGGTTTTTAGTATCGCTAGATGAAATCCAAGAAGTGATTGAAAAAATTGGATTTGAAATTAGATTCAAATAAAGAAAGACACTATTTATAAGATTATTTAATATTTAGAGAACACAAAATATTTTAGACTGATTAAACTAAAAGGAATAATAGGAAAATGAAAGAACTGAAATTATTGAAATATGCTACAATTGTATTTATGGTTTTTATCTTCTTTTGGGTAAGCTTTGGGGGTTATATCTTAGGAACTCAAAGAAGTAATGAAATAGAAACAGAGCAACAAATAGGTAAAAAGGTAGAAACAGACAAAGAGACACAACGATATGAGATGTTAGACTATGAGGCTGAACTGGAAGACGCTGAGATTTTGGGTAAGTTCTGGAATAAAAAAGGTTACTATATTGTGGTGTATGATAAGACTACAAAAGCTCCAGAATTGTTCAAGGTAGAGTTTTCTGAGTGGAAACGTATGAGTTATAGGGGAAACCTATTAAACAGTGTTAGAAGGTAAAATAGAGCCTTCTGAGATGTATTAGAATAAAAGTGCTATTAGTTAAGATCATTTCCAGTTGACGCAAGCTTAAAAAAACGTTATAATAAGAAAGTTGAGAATTGATTTTCACTTGTCTTAGTCCAGAGAAATGGCGGTGCTGCGAGCCATCTAAGCTAGAAAGTCATGCTACTCAATTTAACAATTGCATAAGAATAAGAGAATGACAAGTTCATTGAATGAAGGTGGTACCGCGGTTTTTCGCCCTTCGTGATATGAGCTTGTCTTTTAGTTTTTGGAGGTGTTGATGAAAACATTTCTTGTCAAACAAAAGTTTCGTCTTGGAGGCGAACGCTTCGCTATCAAGGATGACAGGGGAGAAATCGCCTATCAGGTGGAGGGATCATTCTTTAAGATTCCTAAAACCTTTACCATCTATGATGTTAATGGTGAACAAGTCAGTCAGATCAGTAAAGAAATCTTGACCTTGCTTCCACGTTTCGAGATTCAGCTTAGGGACGGTTCAAATTTCGTTATTCGTAAGAAGTTGACCTTCTGGCGAAATAAGTATGAGTTTGATAATCTGGGTCTTCGTATTGAGGGCAATATCTGGGACTTGAATTTCAAATTGCTGGATGATCGTGATCAGATGATTGCAGAAATTAAGAAGGAACTCTTCCATCTGACCTCTACCTATACCGTAACGGTTCTTGAGGACACTTATGCAGACCTAGTCATTTCCCTCTGTGTCGCGATTGACTATGTGGAAATGCTGGAAAGCCAATCACATTAAACAAGTAAATAAGGAGACAATATGAAACAACTATCTAGTGCACAAGTACGCCAAATGTGGCTTGACTTCTGGGCGACCAAAGGTCACTCTGTAGAACCATCAGTTAGCTTGGTTCCTGTAAATGACCCAACACTTTTGTGGATCAACTCTGGGGTAGCAACCCTTAAGAAATACTTTGATGGGACCATCATTCCTGAAAATCCACGTATTACCAATGCCCAAAAGGCTATCCGTACCAACGACATTGAAAACGTAGGAAAGACTGCGCGTCACCATACCATGTTTGAAATGTTGGGTAACTTCTCAATCGGGGATTACTTCCGTGATGAAGCTATCACTTGGGCTTATGAGCTTTTGACAAGCCCTGAGTGGTTTGACTTCCCAGCTGAAAAACTTTACATGACCTACTATCCAGACGATAAGGATTCTTACAACCGCTGGATTGAAGTGGGAGTGGATCCAAGTCACTTGATTCCAATCGAAGATAACTTCTGGGAAATTGGTGCGGGACCCTCTGGACCAGATACAGAGATTTTCTTTGACCGTGGAGAGGCTTTTGACCCAGAAAATATCGGTCTTCGCCTGCTTGCAGAAGATATCGAAAATGACCGTTATATCGAAATCTGGAACATCGTATTGTCACAATTTAACGCAGACCCTGCTGTTCCTCGTAGCGAATACAAGGAATTGCCACACAAGAACATTGATACGGGCGCTGGTTTGGAGCGTTTGGTGGCGGTTATCCAAGGGGCTAAGACCAACTTTGAAACGGACCTATTCATGCCGATCATTCGTGAAGTGGAGAAATTGTCTGGTAAGGTCTATGACCAAGATGGCGATAACATGAGCTTTAAGGTTATCGCTGACCACATCCGTTCTTTGTCATTTGCCATCGGTGATGGTGCCCTTCCAGGAAATGAAGGTCGTGGTTATGTCCTTCGTCGTCTCCTTCGTCGTGCCTCTATGCATGGTCAAAAATTGGGCATCAACGAGCCTTTCCTTTATAAACTCGTTCCAACTGTTGGAAAAATCATGGAAAGCTACTACCCAGAAGTGCTTGAAAAACGTGACTTTATTGAAAAAATCGTTAAGAGCGAGGAAGAGTCATTTGCTCGTACCCTACACTCAGGTCAACACTTTGCCCAAAGCATTGTAGCTGACTTGAAAGAAAAAGGTCAATCGGTCATCGCTGGTTCAGATGTATTCAAACTCTATGATACTTATGGATTCCCAGTTGAATTGACTGAAGAAATTGCTGAAGAAGCTGGTATGACTGTGGACCGTGAAGGTTTTGAAGCAGCCATGAAAGAACAGCAAGAACGCGCGCGTGCGTCAGCTGTCAAGGGTGGCTCAATGGGTATGCAAAATGAAACTCTTCAAAACATCACTGTAGAAAGTGTCTTCAACTACAATGCTAGCCAATTGTCTTCTAAATTGGTAGCTATCGTGGCGGACAATGCAGAAGTAGAAGCTGTTTCAGAAGGAACTGCCTCTCTTATCTTTGCGGAAACGTCATTTTATGCTGAAATGGGTGGACAGGTAGCTGACCACGGACAAATCTTGGATGAGTCAGGTAAGGTTGTGGCTACTGTGACCAATGTTCAGAAAGCCCCAAATGGTCAAGCCCTTCATACAGTTGAAGTCCTTGCACCGCTTGCCTTGAACCAAGAATATACCTTGGCAATTGATAGCAATCGCCGTCACCGTGTCATGAAAAACCACACTGCGACTCACTTGCTTCACGCTGCCCTTCACAATATCCTTGGAAACCACGCGACACAAGCAGGATCTCTTAACGAAGTTGAATTCCTTCGCTTTGACTTTACCCACTTCCAAGCAGTGACTGCTGAAGAATTGCGCGCGATTGAACAGCAAGTCAACGAGAAAATCTGGGAAGCTCTTGAAGTGAAGACAGTTGAAACGGATATTGACACTGCCAAAGAAATGGGAGCTATGGCCCTCTTTGGTGAGAAATACGGTAAAGAAGTCCGTGTTGTTACTATCGGTGACTACTCTATCGAGCTTTGTGGTGGTACCCACGTTGGCAACACTTCTGAAATTGGCCTCTTCAAGATTGTCAAAGAAGAAGGGATTGGATCAGGAACTCGCCGTATCTTGGCAATGACTGGTAAGGAAGCCTTTGAAGCCTACCGTGAACAAGAAGATGCTCTTAAAGCAGTCGCAGCAACTCTTAAAGCACCTCAACTTAAAGAAGTACCTCACAAGGTAGAAGGACTTCAAGAACAACTTCGTCAATTGCAAAAAGAAAATGCTGAATTGAAAGAAAAGGCCGCAGCTGCAGCCGCAGGCGACATCTTCAAGGATGTTAAGGAAGTCAACGGTCACCGTTACATTGCTAGTCAAGTGTCTGTATCTGATGCTGGTGCCCTTCGTACTTTTGCAGATAACTGGAAACAAAAAGACTACTCTGATCTTCTTGTCCTAGTTGCCGCTATTGGTGATAAAGTCAATGTCCTTGTAGCAAGCAAGACAAAAGACCTTCATGCAGGAAACCTTGTCAAAGAATTAGCACCAATCGTTGATGGACGTGGTGGTGGTAAACCAGACATGGCCATGGCAGGAGGAAGCAACCAAGCTAAAATCCAAGAATTGTTGGATGCAGTAGCAGGTAAATTGTAATTGAGTAAAGATCTATCCATTTGGGTAGGTCTTTTTGTGAATGCAAAAAAGCCAAATCCGATTGGACCTGGCTTGGTTATTATGAACTATTAGATGGTATTGACTGCCCAGACACTTACGGATCTAGCTGAGACTGGGAATTGTCCATAACCTTCCTCATCGATTGTAACATGACTTTGGTGGTTTCCAAGTAAGTCTATGAAAGTTTGGTTAGCCCATTCTTGGCCGACAAACATTGACTTGCTGTTTTCTTGGTTATTTGAGATAAGGACTGCGATTGGGGATTGATGTTCAGCACCTGAACGTACCCAACCGATACAGTTTGCGTCATCAAAGTAGTCTGTTTGCTCTCCATAGGCCAAATCTTTTCGGATGGCTAGGAGACGGTCAAGGACTTCTTTGAAATCTTGTTGAGCATATTGCCCTGAAATCCCATAGTAGTCGCCGTAAAAGACACATGGAAGGCCATTTTGGCGTAACAGAATGAGGGCATAGGCTGCTGGTTTGAACCATTCTTCAACGGTAGACTCAAGAGCCTGACCTCGTTGTGTATCGTGGTTGTCGACAAAAGTCACAGCCTTGTCAGGTTTGAGTTCAACCAAGCTATCTGTGAAAATGCTACGAAGATCGTAGTTGGAACCTGCTCGACTAGCATCAAAGAGATTCTGGTGGAGACGAACATCGACAAGATCGAATCGTTCTTCCGTTTTTTCAAGATAGTCTAGGTTGGCTTCCTTGTCTGGGTTCCAAAATTCACCAAAAACGTAGAAATCGTCACCGTATTTTTCCTTTATATCACGGATAAAATTGCGCATAAAGAAAGAATCAATGTGCTTAACGGCATCCAAGCGGAAACCAGCTACACCAGTCGTCTCCATGAACCAGTCAGCCCAGTCATAGATATTTTGGATGACTTCAGGATGTTTAAAGTCTAGATCAGCATACATGAGGTAGTCGTAGTTACCGTTTTCGTTATCGACCAATTCCTCGTTAGCCCAGCCCTTGTTATCCCCTTGAATCAGATAAATCCCAGACTTTCGGCGTTTGGCATCATAGTCTGTACCGGTGAAGTGGTACCAGTGCCAGTGGAAGTCATTATAGGTATCTTGGCGACCATCGAAGGTAAAGCTAGTCCAGCCGTTGATGATGAAGGGTTCTCCGAGTTCGACTGTACGGTCAACAGGATCCACCTCAATAACCTGAAAGGCTTCCCTGTGATCGGCAGCGGCCTTGTGGTTGAGAACTACATCAGCCATAGGTTGAATTCCCTGTGCTTTTAGAGCTTGAATAGCTTGAAGATAGTCTTCTTTAAAACCATACTTGGTGCGGACAGTTCCTTTTTGGTTAAACTCTCCTAAGTCGAATAAGTCATAGACCCCATAGCCGACATCTTTTTCATTGGTAGCCTTGAAAGCTGGTGGCATCCAGACATGGCTGATACCGAGATCAGCTAGGTGTGGAGCATCTTCAGCCAGACGCGTCCAGTGCTGACCGTCGTGGGGCAGATACCATTCAAAGTATTGCATGAGTGTTTGATTTTGCATGATGTTTCCTCTTACTTGTCAATCTTGTTCTTTATTCTATCATAAAGTATCTCTTGGCGCAAACGTTTGCGTAAGAATAGAAGGAAACTATTGTATCTACTTAAAATAAAGTGTTGATTTTTTTTGTATCAAAGTGCTAGTATAATAGTATGTGATATAGATAAAGATAGGAGTCATCCCATGATTGAATTTCAAAATGTTAGTAAGTTGTATGGTGATAAAGAGGCTTTGAGCAATCTCAATTTGCAGATTGAAAATGGGGAGATTATGGGCTTGATTGGCCATAATGGTGCTGGGAAATCGACCACCATAAAATCCCTAGTCAGTATCATTTCGCCCAGCAGTGGTCGTATTTTGGTAGATGGTCAGGAGTTATCGGAAAATCGCTTGGCTATTAAACGAAAGATTGGCTACGTAGCAGACTCGCCTGACTTATTTTTACGTTTAACGGCCAATGAATTTTGGGAATTGATTGCTTCATCCTATGGTCTGACTAGCTCTGACTTGGAGGCTAATCTAGCTAGGCTATTGAACGTTTTTGATTTTGCTGAAAATCGCTATCAGGTTATTGAAACCCTTTCTCACGGAATGCGTCAGAAAGTCTTTGTCATCGGGGCACTTTTGTCTGATCCTGATATTTGGGTTTTGGACGAACCCTTGACTGGTTTGGATCCCCAGGCTGCCTTTGATTTGAAGCAAATGATGAAGGAACATGTACAAAAAGGCAAGACGGTCTTGTTTTCAACTCATGTCCTAGAGGTAGCTGAGCAAGTCTGTGATCGGATTGCCATTTTGAAAAAGGGACATTTGATTTATTGTGGTAGCGTAGAGGACTTGAGAAAAGACCATCCAGACCAGTCTTTAGAAAGTATCTATCTTAGCCTTGCTGGTAGAAAAGAGGAGGTTTCAGATGCGTCTCAAGGTCATTAAAAAATTAGTTGATATCAATATCCTCTATTCATCTCAAGAAGCTAATCTGGCTAACCTACGAAAGAAGCAAGCTAAAAATCCTGGAAAAAAAGTAAATGTTTCCGCTAGAGTCCTAAGTTCTTACATTTTTTCCAGTCTCTTGATGCTCATCATGTTTATAAATATAGCCATTCATTTTCCTTTTGAGGAAATACCAAGTTTTTTTAGTAGCATGGTTGCTATTTTACTGGTGCTTGCCTTTTCAACTTCTTTCACTGCATTTTACAATGTCTTTTATGAGAGTAAGGACTTGGCATCGTATAGGCCCTATGCCTTTAAAGAATCAGAGATTATAATTGCTAAAGGACTGTCTGTTCTCTTGCCAGCTCTAACTGGAATTGTACCAATCCTAGCTTATTTTCTAGTCCTCTATATTAGGCTAGCTCCTTCTCTATGGCTGGGTTTGCCTTTGATGCTACTGTCCTTGACCCTATTATTTGTCTCTGTTACTTTAGTGATGGTAGTGGCAGTACATTTCTTGGCTCAGACTAGGGTCTTCAGAAAGTATCAGTCTATTTTTTCGAATGTGATGATTGGGATAGGAGTTCTCATACCTTTAATATATGTCTTCTTTCTACAGTCGACTTCTGGACGTATTGTTGACAAAGTTAGAGACATTCCATTTCTCCTTTATCCTATTCATCTCTTTTACAAAATAGCAGTGGAGCCTTTTTCGACAGAAGCCATCCTGGGTCTGCTCGCTTGGATAGGACTAACTGTCTTCGTGCTTTACTTGAGCAAAAAGAAGGTTTTTCCTCGTTTTTATGACGTGATTCTGCTTAACAGTGAGGAGAAGGTCAAGAAAGAACGTCGCAGTAAGGAGAGAATTTCAACTACTAAAAAGGGATTTTTCCGTATGGTTTTACGCTACCACCTCACCCTCTTGGGACAGGGGACTGGCGTGATTACAGTGCTTTTTACAAGTGCTTTCCTTCCTTATCTCATGATGATCGGTCTGATTTCCAAAATCCGAGATTCTCAGATAGTTCCAGACATTCATCCTCCATACTGGTTACCCTTGTTTTTTGTAGGAGTGTTTATAGCAGTTGTCAATAACAATATCACCAGCCTACATTCAATTGCCTTGTCCTTGGAGAGAGAAAATGTTGATTTTCTTAAGAGTTTACCCTTTGATTTTGCTTGTTATGTGAAAGTGAAATTTTGGATTATATTTGCTGTCCAGTCCTTTTTACCAGTTCTGACTTTATTTGGACTTTCTCTATATCTAGGCTTGCCCATCCTTTCGATGATTTACCTCCTTGTGGCATGGATCCTTGCCAGTGTCATCCTTTCTTGCCACAATTACTTTAAGGACGTGAAAAATCTGTCAACCAATTGGAGTAGCATTACGGACCTGGTAAACCGTTCAAATCGTATAGTAGCAATAGTTTTGATTTTTATTTATAGTGCAATCTTAATGGCCCTTGTAATAGGGAGCTTATTCTTGGTTCGGTCTCTCGTCCCTGTCCTTGCCATCAGCTTGGGAGTAGGAGTTCTTATCCTCTTGCTTGCTCTTGCTATTTTTGGCTATCATTACTACCTGTCACGCATATTGGCAGAAATAGAAAAAAGATGAGCTAGTTGGTCGCTTGCTTGATAAATTCAATTCGACAAACGCTTTTATAGTTTGTTAGAATGTAGTTGTAAATGATTAAGATTGGTAATCAAAAATATATAGGGAGGAATGTTTTGAATAAGAAATATAACATAGTTCTATTTTTGTTGTTTATAGTTTATTTATTGGGATATTTTTCAATTTCAAAAACTTTCATTCCTATAATGTGTGTGATCCAAGTATTTTTGATAGAACATATATTTAAAGTTCGAAATAGAATGATGCAAATAGGTGAAATTTTAATTATTGTTGCTTCTATGATATTATTTATTGATAGTATATTGAGTTTGTAACAAAAGTCTTCTCTATAGAATCAAATTTTCCAGATACCTGCTGAGGCTGATTTATCTTCTCTCTATGCCTTCTCATCTTTATTCTACTATCTACGTCACTAAACTTGACAGACACATATTGCAGGTACAGCCTCTCCAGCTACAATCTCAAAGTTAATACTCTTCGAAAATCTCTTCAAACCACGTCAGCTTTGCCTTGCCGTAGATATGGTTACTGAC
>NZ_VMLO01000007.1:0-13385 GCF_013276735.1 Streptococcus sp. 1559 | reverse complement strand
TTTGCTCTTTGATTTTTGTTGATAAAAAGAAATGCTCCTCCAAGACGGAAGAGCATTTTTTATTGTGATTTTGATTCGGTTTCAGCCGACTCTGGGTGGAGTTCTTGGTAACTTGGTGCCTTGAAAAGGTCAGTACTAGTTTTGCCTTGTCGTTGGCTAAAGAGGCTGGTTGACTGACTTCCTTTTTCTTGCTCAATCTTTTGCAGAATGGGCAAGGAATTGAGGTAAGAAATACTTTCTGTATCAACTTTTCCAAGATGATCTGCTTGGTAGAAACGGATCAAATCGCCAGTTTGAATCTGGTCGCTGATTTTCAGCTGTTGACTAGCTGCTTGACGAACAATTTCTAGTTCAGTCTGAGTTTGTTCATCAAGATTGCTGATTTCAAGACCACTTTCAGTGTAGTAGGTTCGTCCGTCGTAGCTGGTATATTTGGGTGTGACGAAGGAATTGGCAGTTCGAAAGGCAACGATTTCTTGATGGTCTGGAGACAGAAGGTCTTGCCCAACTTGAAGGAAGGAACTGGACTCAATACCAAGGAGGTGTTCGAGAGTCGGTAAGATATCGATTTGTCCACCGTAGGTATTGATGATTTGTCCTTTTTCATAGCCAGGCATGACCACCATAAAAGGCACTCGTTGCAACATGGCATTGTCGTAATTCGACCAGTTCTCAGAAGTCTTGCTAATCAAGGGTGCCAGGTCAGGATTGCGGGAGTTGGAAATACCATAATGGTCTCCGTAAATGACGATGATGGATTTTTCATAGAGGCCACTTTCTTTGAGATAGTCAAAGAAGGCTTTAATGGCACTGTCCAGATAGTTGGCTGTTTGGAAGTAGCCATTGATTGTTTCATCTTTGGTTTTAGCCAGTGGGAAACCAAGCTCATCGCCAGTCAGATTGCTAGCATAGGGATAGTGATTGGACACCGTGATATACTTGGCATAAAAAGGCTGCTGCAAATGCTCCAGATACTGAATAGAATCTTTCATCATGATTTTATCATTTAAACCATATTGGAAAGAATTGCTACTGTCTTGCTTGGTGAAGTAGGATGCATCAAAGAAGTATTGATAGCCCCATTGTTTGTAGGTCGTATTTCGGTTCCAGAAGGTCCCAATATTGCCGTGAAAGACAGCACTGGATTGGTAGCCATTTTTTGATAGGATAAAAGGCGCAGCTTGCTGGGTATTGGTACCTCCATAGTTGACCATAAAGGAACCTTGGTCAAGTCCAAACAAACCAGTCTCCAGCATGGTTTCTGCATCTGAGGTCTTACCAGCCTTGACTTGGTTAAAGATATTCGAAAAGGCTAGGGTTGATTGCGAATGGTAGAGGGAGTTGAGGAAGGGAGTGACTTCATGCTCAGTTCCATCTATGTTGAGTTTATAGTCCAGCAGGAACTGTTGGAAACTCTCCAAGTGGAGATAAATCACATTTTTCCCTTTGGCTAAGCCGAAATAGTCTGGATTAGGTTTAGCCGAATGTTCTTGAATATAATCTGTAATAGGTTGCAGGTCGGTCTCAGAGGCCTTGGCACGTTCCTTGTTGGCACTGTATGATTGGTTGGCACTATAGCCTAAAAAGGCGGGTAAACTAAGGGCGCGAACAACATAATAATTCGAAAATCCTCGCGATAGGAGATCGGGACGCTCAATTTCAGCCAAGAAAAGGTTAGCTGAAAAGAGCAGGGCAGAGAGAGCGGTGATGGCAACACTGGAGCGGAATTTGAAAGGTCTCCTATCCAGCTGGATGAATTTTTTATAGAAAAGGAAAGCCAGCAGTGGGAAATCCATAAAATAGATGAAATCCCAAAAGCGCAGTAACTCTAATTCTGCAGTACCAACAGACACCTTGCTGACCACCTTCATGGTATTAGCCGTGATAAAGTCACTAAATTCTCGATAGTAAAAGACGTTGGAATAAAGCCAAATGAATAACAGGCTATAAATAGCTATACTCAGACCATAAAAGATTTTGGTTGACCGAGCATAGAGGGCTAGAGCTAGCAGGAGTAATCCCAAGGGAAGGGGATTGAAAAAGGCGATAAAGGCAAGGTAATTTCCCTGCAACTTGCCCACTTGAATATCTAAATTAAAGTCAACGGCATAGGCTAATAAGGTTTTGAGCCAATAGAGGATTAAAAGGGTTAGGACAAAACCCAGTCTGGTACCCATGGCTTTTTGGATTTTGTTAAAATTAATTCTCACACATTTACTTCCTAAATTTTTATTAGTATTAGTATACCATTTTTTAAAAGAAGAGTAAAAAAGCAAGGGTAGTTTCTTTTTTGAGAATTGGCTAAAAGTTTGATATAATGGTAGTTATGAATAGAATAAGAGTTAGCAAAAGGGTTGAAAAGAAGCTTGCTAAGGGGCTAGTTTTACTAGAAGCCAGTGATCTTGAGAATGTCAATCTTAAGGATCAGGAAGTAGAAGTGCAGGGTCAAGAAGGAACCTTTCTTGGGACTGCCTACCTTTCTCAGCAAAACAAGGGCTTGGGCTGGTTTGTTAGTAAGGACAAGGTGGCCTTCAATCAAGCTTTCTTTGAAATGCTGTTTAGACAAGCCAAAGAAAAGAGAAGCGCCTACTATCAAGATGATTTGACAACTGCCTTTCGTCTCTTCAACCAAGAGGGAGATGGCTTTGGGGGTCTGACAGTGGACCTTTATGGCGACTATGCTGTCTTTTCTTGGTATAACTCTTATGTTTATCAGATTCGTCAGACCATCTCAGAAGCCTTTAGACAGGTTTTTCCTGAGGTTTTAGGGGCCTATGAGAAGATCCGCTTTAAGGGTTTGGACTATGAATCTACCCATGTTTATGGTCAAGAAGCACCTGACTTTTTCACTGTTTTGGAAAATGGTGTCTTGTATCAAGTCTTTATGAATGATGGCTTGATGACAGGGATTTTCCTAGACCAGCACGAGGTTCGTGGTAGCTTGGTGGATGGATTGGCTATGGGTAAATCCTTGCTCAATATGTTTTCTTATACAGCAGCTTTTTCAGTAGCTGCGGCCATGGGAGGAGCAAACCAGACAACTTCGGTTGATTTAGCCAAACGTTCACGAGAATTGTCTCAAGCGCATTTTCAGGCAAATGGAATCAGCACAGACGACCATCGTTTTGTGGTCATGGATGTCTTTGAATATTTCAAGTATGCCAAACGAAAAGGCTTGACCTACGATGTGATTGTCCTAGATCCGCCTAGCTTTGCTCGGAACAAAAAACAAACCTTCTCTGTGGCCAAGGATTATCACAAGTTGATTTCCCAGAGTCTTGAGATTTTAAATCCTGGAGGGATTATCATTGCCAGTACCAATGCTGCCAATGTTTCCCGTCAGAAATTTACAGAACAAATTGATAAAGGCTTTGCAGGAAGAAGTTACCAGATTTTAAATAAATACGGTCTTCCAGCAGACTTCGCCTATAATAAAAAAGATGAAAGTAGTAATTACCTCAAGGTGATTAGTATGAAGGTTAGTAAATGAAATTAATCGTTTCAGTAATGCCAAGAAGTTTAGAGGAGGCCCAGGCTCTGGATGCCACGAGGTACCTGGATGCCGACATCATTGAATGGCGTGCCGACTATCTGCCTAAAGAAGCGATTTTGCAGGTGGCTCCAGCTATTTTTGAAAAATTCGCAGGTCGTGAGTTGGTTTTCACGCTACGAACTCGCTCTGAAGGGGGAGAAATTGACCTTTCTTCAGAAGAATATATCCATTTAATCAAGGAAGTGGTGCAACTCTATCAACCAGACTATATTGATTTTGAGTACTATAGCTACAAGGATGTTTTTGAGGAAATGCTGGATTTCCCAAATCTCGTTTTGAGTTACCACAATTTCCAAGAAACACCTGAAAATATGATGGAAATCTTGTCAGAGTTGACGAGCCTAAATCCAAAACTTGTCAAGGTTGCGGTGATGGCTCATACGGAGCAGGATGTGCTAGACTTGATGAACTATACACGGGGCTTTAAAACTCTCAATCCTGAGCAGGAATATGTAACTATTTCTATGGGTAAGGTGGGCAAGGTTTCTCGTATCACTGCGGATGTGACTGGTTCGAGTTGGTCTTTTGCCAGTCTGGATGAGGCTAGTGCCCCTGGTCAGATTTCTCTAGCTAGCATGAAAAAAATCAGGGAGATTTTGGATGAAGCTTGATGGCTATACACGTTTAGCTGCAGTTGTTGCCAATCCTATTAAACATTCTATTTCTCCCTTCATCCACAATAGGGCCTTTGAGGCGACAGCTACCAATGGTGTTTATGTTGCTTGGGAGATTGAAGCGGGTGATTTGGCAGAAACAGTAGCCAATATTTGTCGCTACCAGATGTTTGGCATCAATCTGTCCATGCCCTATAAGGAGCAGGTGATTCCTTATTTGGACGGGCTGAGCGATGAGGTGCGCTTGATTGGTGCGGTCAATACGGTTGTCAATGAGAATGGGAATTTGATTGGATATAATACAGATGGCAAGGGATTCTTTAAGAGTTTGCCTTCTTTTACAATTACAGGTAAGAAGATGACCCTGCTGGGTGCAGGTGGTGCGGCCAAGTCCATTATAGCGCAAGCCATTTTGGATGGTGTCAGTCAGATTTCGGTCTTTGTTCGTTCCGTTTCTATGGAAAAAACAAGACCTCACCTAGACAAGTTACAGGAGCAGACAGGCTTTAAAGTGGACTTGTATGCTTTAGAAGATGTTTCGGAACTGCAAGCAAGGATTGCCGATTCGGGCTTACTGGTCAATGCGACTAGTGTGGGCATGGATGGTCAATCATCCCCAGTTCCAGAAAACATCAATCTGACAGAGACTCTCTTGGTCGCAGATATCATTTACCAACCCTTTGAAACGCCATTTTTGAAATGGGCTAGAAGTCAGGGCAATCCAGCAGTCAATGGTCTGGGAATGTTGCTCTATCAAGCTGCAGAAGCTTTTCAACTGTGGACAGGCAAGGAAATGCCGACAGAAGAGATTTGGCAGTCTTTAACAGAAAAATACCAATAAAGAAAGGGAGACTCTCCTATGAAAATCAGAATCGATATTCCTCATCATCCTTATGATATTCAGATTGAAAAAGGTTGTCTGGCTCAGGCTGGTCAATGGTTGCGAGAACTATGGCAACCACAAAAAGTGCTCATCGTAACAGACAACCATGTAGCTTCTCTTTATGCTGAGAAGGTCAAACTCAGCCTAGAAGATGCTGGTTTTCAGGTAGCTGTTTTTGACTTTTTAGAAGGGGAAGAAAGAAAGAATTTAACTACTGTTCAGAAAGTATATGAATTTCTAGTTAAGCAGGGGTTGACTCGTAGCGATGGAATCGTGGCTCTCGGCGGTGGTGTCGTTGGGGACCTGGCTGGTTTTGTAGCCTCTACCTATATGCGGGGTATTCACTTTGTTCAGATTCCGACCAGTTTAACTGCCCAGGTGGATTCGTCTATCGGTGGAAAGACAGGCGTTAACACTCCATTTGCTAAGAATATGGTGGGTACCTTTGCCCAACCAGATGGGGTTCTGATTGACCCGCTTGTCCTTGAAACGCTTGGAAAAAGAGAGTTGATTGAAGGGATGGGGGAGGTCATCAAGTATGGCTTGATTGAGGATCCAGAACTGTGGGCTCTTTTGACGGAGCTGGATGGTTCTGTTGAGAGCATTCTGGAACATGCAGAGACCTTGATTGAACATTCTTGTCAGGTCAAGCGCAAGATGGTAGTTGAGGATGAGTTGGACAATGGTGTTCGCCTTTACCTCAATTTTGGCCACACCATTGGTCATGCCATTGAAGCGACGGCTGGGTATGGGAAAGTCATGCATGGTGAAGCTGTTGCCATGGGAATGGTGCAGATTTCCAAGGTGGCTGAGGAAAAAGGCCTTATGCCAGAAGGAATAACTCAGTCCATTACAGCTATGTGTCAGAAATTTGGCTTGCCTGTTGACTATGAAAACTGGGATGTTGACAAGCTTTATCAGGCTTTGACTCATGACAAGAAAGCGCGTGGCAACATCTTGAAATTGGTCTTGGTGCCAGAGCTTGGTTCAGCGACCATTCACCCAGTTTCTCTGGAAGAGATGAAAGACTACTTGGTAAAATAAGGAGAGTGTATGAGATATTTAACTGCAGGAGAATCACACGGGCCCCGTCTGACAGCTATCATTGAAGGAATTCCAGCTGGACTTCCTTTGATAGCTAAGGATATCAATGGGGACCTTAAACGCCGTCAGGGTGGCTATGGTCGTGGTGGTCGTATGAAGATTGAGAGCGACCAAGTTGTCTTTACTTCGGGTGTTCGCCATGGGAAGACGACAGGGGCTCCTATTACCATGGATGTCGTCAATAAGGACCACCAAAAATGGCTGGATATTATGTCTGCGGAAGACATTGAAGATCGCCTTAAAAGTAAACGAAAAATCACCCATCCTCGCCCAGGTCATGCCGACTTAGTTGGGGGTATCAAGTACCGCTTTGATGATTTGCGAAATTCTTTAGAACGTTCATCAGCTCGTGAAACCACCATGCGGGTGGCAGTTGGGGCAGTAGCTAAACGCCTCTTGGCTGAGCTGGATATGGAGATTGCCAACCATGTCGTTGTCTTTGGTGGCAAGGAAATCAATGTTCCTGAGAATCTCACAGTTGCTGAGATTAAGGAAAGAGCTGCCCAGTCTGAAGTTTCTATTGTCAACCAAGAAAGAGAACAGGAAATCAAGGATTATATTGACCAAATCAAACGTGACGGTGATACCATCGGTGGGGTTGTGGAGACAGTCGTTGGAGGTGTTCCAGTTGGTCTTGGTTCCTATGTCCAATGGGACAGAAAATTAGATGCCAGACTTGCCCAAGCAGTTGTCTCTATCAATGCCTTTAAAGGGGTGGAATTTGGTCTTGGCTTTGAAGCTGGTTACCGTAAAGGTAGCCAGGTCATGGATGAAATTCTCTGGTCTAAAGAAGATGGTTATACTCGCCGCACCAATAATCTAGGTGGCTTTGAAGGTGGTATGACCAATGGGCAACCCATCGTTGTTCGTGGCGTCATGAAACCCATTCCTACTCTTTATAAACCTCTTATGAGTGTGGATATCGAAACCCACGAACCTTATAAGGCAACTGTGGAAAGAAGTGATCCGACCGCCCTTCCAGCTGCAGGAGTGGTTATGGAAGCTGTTGTGGCAACGGTTTTGGCACAAGAAATCCTCGAAAAATTCTCATCAGATAATCTTGAGGAACTAAAAGAAGCGGTGACCAAACACCGAGACTATACAAAGAACTATTAAGGAGTTCCTATGGCAAAAACAATCTATATCGCAGGTCTTGGTTTGATTGGTGCCTCTATGGCCCTTGGTATCAAACGCAATCATCCAGATTATGAAATTTTAGGTTATAATCGCAGTCAAGCTTCGAGAGATATCGCCTTGAAAGAAGGCATGATTGACCGTGCAACGGATGATTTTGCCAGTTTTGCTCCTTTGGCAGATATCATCATTCTCAGCTTGCCAATAAAGCAAACCATTTCCTTTATTAAGGAGTTGGCCAACTTGGACTTGAAAGAAGGCGTTATTATTTCAGATGCTGGTTCGACCAAGTCAGCCATTGTGGATGCGGCGGAGCAATATTTGGCTGGCAAACC
Source organism: Streptococcus sp. 1559 (assembly GCF_013276735.1). NCBI lineage: Bacteria > Bacillati > Bacillota > Bacilli > Lactobacillales > Streptococcaceae > Streptococcus > Streptococcus sp. 1559. Next base: position 5,762 of record NZ_VMLO01000007.1, on the reverse strand, counting down.
TGTTCGCTTTGTCGGAGCCCATCCTATGGCTGGTAGTCACAAGACAGGGGCTGCTTCTGCGGATGTCAATCTTTTTGAAAATGCCTATTATATCTTCACGCCTTCGAGTCTGACAGGTCAGGATACGCTTGAGGAAATGAAGGATCTGCTTTCAGGTCTTCATGCGCGCTTTATCGAGATTGATGCCAAGGAGCATGACCGTGTCACTTCTCAGATTAGCCATTTTCCTCATATTCTGGCTTCTAGTCTCATGGAACAGACCGCGGTTTATGCTCAAGAACATGAGATGGCAAGGCGCTTTGCGGCAGGTGGTTTTCGAGATATGACTCGGATTGCGGAAAGCGAGCCGGGAATGTGGACCTCCATTCTCTTGTCCAATCGTGAGACAATCCTAGAGAGAATTGAGGATTTTAAGGAACGTTTGGATGAGGTTGGTCAGGCTATCAGCAAGGGAGATGAAAACCAAATCTGGAACTTTTTCAACCAAGCGCGTGAGCAACGTCAGGCTATGGAAATCCATAAGCGTGGTGGAGTGGATAGCTCTTATGACCTCTATGTCGACGTTCCCGATGAAGAAGATGTCATCCTGCGGATTTTGGAATTGCTGCGAGGAACTTCCTTGGTTAACATCCACATCAACGAGGAAAACCGTGAGGATATTCACGGGATCCTACAAATTTCATTTAAAAACGCTCAAGACTTGGAAAGAGCCGAGCACCTCATAACAGAAAATACCGACTACACAGTCGTTGTCAAATAAGGAGAAAATTATGCCTAAAATAGAGCTTAAATTCATATTTGGTGTTATCTTTATTTCTTTTATCTTACTTAGAGCTTACGCTGTTAAAAAAGATGTGAAAACTACTTCAGAAGCCAGTGTTGAGACAAAAAATGAACCATCCAACAAGGAAATAAGTTAAGAGAAAACCAATTCAAAGTATGTAGACGATAGAATTATTAATGAGTTTATCAATAGCTATAATCAAAATTCTAATAGCCCATTAGAAAATATCAAAAAAGGAAATATAAAAATAAAATATAAAAGTAAATATTTCGCATCAAGCTACGGATACTACTTGGAGCTTTTACATGCAAATGATACTGATAAAATCAATGTAACAATAAATCAGACAAATGAAAATAGTGAATCTGGTGTTGCAGGAATGAAAGAAGTATTTCATGATATTGTTAAATCGATTGAATCATCCTTATCTGATGATGAGATAGAGAACTATTTTGATAATCTTATGTCAAATGAAATAAAAACAGGTTCTAATTTAGGAACTTTGAAGATAGAGTATATACCAGATAAGGAATTAAGCAATGGACATTCAAGAGGTCATATAAAAGTGATTGCACAATAATAAAGACCACAGAGTGACTAGTAATTTAAAAAGAAATGAATAAGGAGAAAATCATGTCAAATATTTACGATAGTGCAAACGAACTCAGTCGCGGTCTACGCGAATTACCAGAATACAAGGCTGTTAAAGCAGCTAAAGATGCGATTGCAGCAGATGCTGAGGCAAGTAAAATCTTTACAGAATATGTTGCCTTCCAAGAAGAAATTCAAAGACTAGCCCAGACAGGGCAAATGCCAGACGCATCCTTCCAAGCGAAAATGGAAGGCTTTGGTAAACAGATTCAAGGGAACAGCCTCTTGTCAGAATTCTTTACCAAGCAACAACAATTGGCCATTTACCTTTCTGACATTGAAAAAATTGTTTTCGAACCAGTTTCAGAATTGCTAAAATAAGAAAAGAACTATCCTAAAGTCAGAATTTTTAAGGAATTTCTGGCTTTTTATGATAAAATAGGTAAAAGTATTGCAAGTATGAGGTCCAGTATGAAACTAAAAACAAACATTCGCCACTTACATGGCAGTATCCGCGTTCCAGGTGACAAGTCTATCAGCCACCGTTCCATTATCTTTGGAAGTTTGGCTGAGGGTGAGACCAAGGTTTATGATATTCTGCGAGGTGAAGACGTTCTTTCGACCATGCAGGTTTTTCGTGACCTTGGTGTTGAAATTGAGGACAAAGATGGGGTTATTACCATTCAAGGTGTGGGTATGGAAGGCTTAAAAGCTCCGCAAAATGCCCTTGATATGGGAAATTCTGGTACCTCGATTCGCCTGATTTCAGGTGTCCTTGCAGGTGCAGATTTTGAAGTAGAAATGTTTGGAGACGACAGTCTTTCCAAACGTCCTATGGATCGTGTGACGATTCCTCTGAAAAAAATGGGCGTTAGCATTTCGGGACAAACTGAGCGAGACCTGCCTCCTCTTCACTTAAAAGGGACGAAAACCCTAAGACCTATTCAGTATGAGTTGCCAATTGCCTCTGCCCAAGTCAAGTCAGCCTTGATCTTTGCGGCCTTGCAGGCTCAGGGGGAGTCAGTGATTATCGAAAAAGAGTGCACCCGTAATCATACTGAAGATATGTTGCAACAATTTGGTGGCCATTTAAGTGTGGAGGGCAAGAAAATCACAGTCCAAGGGCCACAAAAATTGACAGGACAGAAGGTGGTCGTACCAGGAGATATTTCCAGTGCAGCCTTTTGGTTAGTCGCAGGTTTGATTGTTCCAAACTCTCGTCTAGTGCTGCAGAATGTGGGTATCAACGAAACGCGCACCGGTATTATTGATGTCATTCGCGCCATGGGTGGAAAATTGGAAATGACTGAAATTGACCCAGTCGCTAAATCTGCTACCTTGACTGTTGAGTCTTCAGACTTGAAAGGAACAGAGATTGGCGGTGCCTTGATTCCACGTTTGATTGATGAATTGCCCATTATCGCTCTACTTGCGACCCAAGCCCAAGGTGTAACAGTTATCAAGGATGCTGAGGAACTTAAGGTCAAGGAAACAGACCGCATTCAGGTGGTGGCAGACGCCCTGAATAGTATGGGAGCAGATATCACACCTACAGCAGATGGAATGATTATCAAAGGAAAATCCGCTCTTTACGGTGCTAGAGTCAATACGTTTGGAGACCACCGAATTGGCATGATGACAGCCATCGCAGCTCTCTTGGTTGCAGATGGAGAAGTGGAACTTGATCGGGCAGAAGCCATCAATACCAGCTATCCTAGCTTCTTTGATGATTTGGAGAACTTGACTCATGGCTAAGGTGTTACTAGGCTTTATGGGTGCTGGCAAATCGACTATTGCAAGAGGTTTAGACCCAGACTACCTTGATATGGATGCTCTGATAGAGAAGCGTTTAGGTATGTCCATTGCGGAATTTTTCGCGGAAAAGGGCGAAGCGGCCTTTCGTCAGGTAGAGTCAGAAGTCCTAGCTAATTTACTACAAACAGACCAAGTCGTGTCAACTGGAGGAGGAGTGGTTATTTCTCAGAGAAATCGTGACTTACTCAAGACTAATACAGATAACATCTACCTGAAAGCAGATTTTGAAACCCTCTACCAACGTATCGCAGCTGATAAGGATAATCAGCGCCCGCTTTTTCTAAATAATAGCAAGGAAGAACTTGCAGCTATTTTCCAAGAAAGACAGGTTTGGTATGAGGAAGTGGCTAGTCGGATTTTGGATGTGACCAAGCTAAGTCCGGAGGAAATTATAGAGGAACTAAGATGAAAATTGCTTATCTAGGTCCCAAGGGATCATTTTCACACCATGTTGTGCAGACAGCTTTTCCTAATGAGGAATTGCAGGCTTTTGCCAACATTACAGATGTCATCAAGGCTTATGAGCAAGGATTAGTGGACTATTCTGTGGTGCCAGTTGAAAACTCTATTGAGGGTAGTGTTCATGAAACCTTGGACTATCTTTTTCATCAGGCTCACATCCAAGCAGTAGCAGAAATCGTTCAGCCTATTCATCAGCAGTTGATGGTGGTTCCAGGCCATACTAAGATTGAAAAGATTTTTTCACATCCACAGGCCTTGGCTCAAGGAAAGAAATTCATCGATGAACAATATCCAGAGGCTCAAATCGAGGTAACAGCTAGTACAGCTTATGCGGCCCGTTTTATTTCCGAACATCCAGACCAGCCCTTTGCAGCAGTTGCACCTAGAAGTTCTGCTGAAGAATATGGATTGGAACTGATTGCCGAGGATATTCAGGAAATGGAAGCCAATTTCACACGTTTCTGGGTTCTAGGAGCTGAAAAGCCTTCTATTCCCTTGCAAGCACAAACTGAAAAGATGAGTTTGGCCTTGACATTACCTGACAACCTTCCAGGTGCACTTTATAAGGCCCTGTCGACCTTTGCTTGGCGAGGAATTGACTTGACAAAAATTGAAAGTCGTCCACTCAAGACAGCACTGGGTGAATACTTTTTCATTATCGATGTGGATTATACCGATAAGGACTTGGTCCACTTTGCCCAAAAAGAATTAGAAGCGATTGGAATCCAGTATAAAATTCTGGGTGCCTATCCTATTTATCCAATATCAGACCATGGAAAGGAGAGAAGATGAGTAAAGAAAATCCCTTAAGTCATCATGAGCAGTTGCGTTATGATTATTTGCTAAAAAATATTCATTATCTCAATGAGAGAGAAAAAAATGAGTTTGCCTATTTGCAAGAAAAGCTAACTCTTGCTAGGGGAAATAGTAGCTCTAGCTTGGAACAAGAAAGAGAAGAGCAGGTTGACTTACCAAGCTATGCGAACCGGAGTCGCTCACAATCCAAATCACAAGCACTCTCTTTCCCTCCAAAAAAGAAAAGACGGAAGCTCCGTCTTAAACGCATTTTTATGGTGATTTTTTCACTTTTGGTCTGTGTGGCTTTGGCCATGGTATTCATGTTTTTGCGTGGTTACCAAGATGCTAGCGCAAAGAAAACTGCTGATGCTAAGGCAGCACAGGTTCAAGTCTTTAATGGTCAGGACACTAGAGATGGAGTTAATATTTTGATCATGGGGACAGACGGTCGAATCGGTCAAAATAGTGTTGAGACACGAACTGACTCTATTATGGTATTAAATGTCGGGGGCTCAGATAAGAAAATGAAGCTAGTCAGTTTCATGCGTGATAATTTGGTCTATATAGATGGTTATAGTCAAGTGATTAATGGTAGAAAACAGACAGATAACAAGTTAAACGTAGCCTACGAGTTAGGAGAACAAGAGGGGCAAAAAGGGGCAGAAATGGTTCGCCAAGTCTTGAAAGATAATTTTGACTTGGACATTAAGTACTACGCCTTGGTTGATTTCCAGGCCTTTGCCACAGCGATTGACACGCTTTTCCCTGATGGGGTGACGATTGATGCTCAATTTTCAACATTGAATGGGCGTCCCCTAACAGAAGCTACAGTCGGAGATGATTTATATGCTACCGAGACTGAGTCTCCAACCCAAACCATTAAAGTCGGAAAACAGCAGATGAATGGCTCGACCCTGCTCAATTATGCTCGTTTCCGTGATGATGATGAGGCGGATTACGGCCGTACAAAAAGACAGCAACAAGTTTTAACAGCAATTTTAGAGCAAATTAAAGATCCCACTAAACTTTTCACTGGTTCTGAAGCTCTTGGAAAGGTTTTTGCTATGACCTCAACCAACGTACCCTATACTTTCCTCCTAACAAACGGTTTATCTGTTTTGGATGGAGCAAAAAATGGTATTGAAAAATTGACGATTCCAGAACTGGGTGACTGGGTAGATGCCTATGATGTTTATGGAGGCTTGGGCTTGCTGGTTGATCAAAACAAATATCAAACCAAGCTCGCTCAAATGGGCTTGAGATAAGATAATACTCAATGAAAATTAAAGTGCAAACTAGGAAGCTAGCCGCA
>NZ_VMLO01000069.1:0-24823 GCF_013276735.1 Streptococcus sp. 1559 | reverse complement strand
GATTTTCATTGAGTATTACCGTATTTTCTAGAGACAACTAGTATGTTTCTAGTAAGCACTGTAAAGGTCTTGAAAAAGAAAGGAACTATCATGTCAGTATTAGAAATCAAAGATCTTCACGTTGAGATTGAAGGAAAAGAAATTTTAAAAGGGGTGAACCTGACCCTGAAAACAGGAGAAATTGCCGCTATCATGGGACCAAATGGTACAGGTAAATCGACTCTTTCTGCCGCTATCATGGGAAATCCAAACTATGAAGTAACCAAAGGTGAAGTTTTGTTTGATGGCGTAAACATCCTTGAGTTGGAAGTGGATGAGCGTGCGCGTATGGGACTTTTCCTTGCTATGCAATACCCATCTGAAATTCCTGGAATTACCAATGCTGAGTTTCTTCGTGCCGCTATGAATGCTGGTAAAGAAGATGATGAAAAGATTTCAGTTCGTGAGTTTATCACTAAGTTGGACGAGAAAATGGAATTGCTCAACATGAAAGAAGAAATGGCTGAACGTTATCTCAATGAAGGTTTCTCTGGTGGTGAGAAAAAACGAAATGAAATTCTTCAACTTTTGATGTTGGAACCAACTTTTGCCCTTTTGGATGAGATTGACTCTGGTCTTGATATTGACGCTCTTAAAGTCGTATCAAAAGGTGTCAATGCTATGCGTGGTGAAGGCTTTGGTGCTATGATTATCACTCACTACCAACGTCTTTTGAACTACATCACACCAGACGTGGTACACGTCATGATGGAAGGTCGTGTTGTCCTTTCTGGTGGTCCAGAATTGGCTGCGCGTTTGGAGCGTGAAGGATACGCAAAACTAGCTGAAGAACTTGGCTACGACTACAAGGAAGAATTGTAATTCCCTCGTATCTTTTAGGAGAAGTAAATGACTAAAGAAAATATTAAACTTTTTTCAGAAATGCACGCTGAACCAAGCTGGTTGGCTGACCTCCGTCAAAAAGCTTTTGACAAGATTGAGACTTTGGAATTACCAGTTATTGAGCGTGTCAAATTCCACCGTTGGAATCTGGGTGATGGAACGATTACAGAAAGCGAGCCATCAGTAAATGTTCCAGATTTCACAACTTTAGATAACCACTTGAAGTTGGTGCAAGTAGGAACGCAAACTGTTTTTGAGCAAATTCCAGTTGAGTTGGCTCAACAGGGTGTCGTCTTTACAGACTTCCATTCAGCTTTAGAAGAAATTCCAGAGCTTGTTGAGGAATTATTCATGTCATCTGTCAAGTATGACGATGATAAGTTGGCAGCCTACCATACAGCTTATTTCAATAGTGGTGCTGTCCTCTATATTCCTGATAATGTTGAGATTAAAGAACCAATCGAAGGTATTTTCTACCAAGACAGCGATAGCGATGTACCGTTTAACAAGCATATTATGATTATCGCTGGTAAAAATTCTAAGATTAGTTATCTGGAGCGTTTAGAGTCACGTGGTGAAGGAAGTACAAAAGCAACTGCAAACATCACTGTCGAAGTGATTGCACGTTCTGGTGCTCAAGTGAAGTTTGCTGCGATTGACCGTCTAGGTGAAAACGTCACTGCTTACATTAGCCGTCGTGGTAAATTAGGCAACGATGCAAGTATTGACTGGGCGATTGGTGTCATGAACGAAGGGAATGTTGTTGCTGACTTTGATAGCGACTTGATTGGAAATGGTAGCCATGCAGATCTCAAGGTTGTAGCTCTTTCAAGTGGCCGTCAGGTACAAGGGATTGATACTCGTGTAACCAACTATGGTTGCAACTCAATTGGAAATATCCTTCAACATGGGGTTATTCTTGAAAAAGCAACTTTGACTTTCAATGGTATCGGTCACATCATCAAGGGTGCTAAGGGAGCAGATGCGCAACAAGAAAGTCGTGTTCTCATGCTTTCAGACCAAGCGCGTTCAGATGCTAACCCAATTCTTTTGATTGACGAAAATGATGTTACTGCAGGACACGCGGCTTCTATCGGTCAGGTGGATCCAGAAGATATGTACTACCTCATGAGCCGTGGCTTGGATAAGGCAACTGCAGAACGTTTGGTTGTCCGTGGTTTCCTTGGCTCCGTTATCGTTGAGATTCCAGTCAAGGAAGTTCGTGATGAAATGATTGCGACTATCGAAGAAAAATTGTCAAAACGCTAAGGGGTAGCCTATGTTAGATGTAGAAGCGATTCGCAAGGATTTTCCAATTTTAGACCAGATTGTCAACGATGAGCCATTGGTCTATTTAGACAATGCTGCAACGACACAAAAACCACTAGCTGTTCTTGAAACGATTAACCGCTACTATGAGAAGGACAATGCCAATGTTCACCGTGGTGTTCATACCTTGGCAGAAAGGGCGACAGCTTCTTATGAGGCGGCTCGTGAAACCATTCGTAAGTTTATCAATGCAGACTCTACAAAGGAAGTTCTCTTTACCAGAGGAACGACAACCAGTCTTAACTGGGTAGCTCGCTTTGCTGAGGAGATTCTGACTGAGGGAGATCAAGTTTTGATTTCTGTCATGGAACACCATTCCAATATCATTCCATGGCAGGAAGCCTGCCGTAAGACTGGGGCAGAGCTTGTCTATGTTTATCTCAGGGACGGTGCCTTGGATATGGATGACTTGCGAGTTAAATTGACTGATAAGGTGAAATTTGTCTCCCTAGCTCATGCCTCAAATGTTCTTGGAGTGGTTAATCCTATCAAGGAAATCACTCAAATAGCCCACCAAGTTGGAGCCATCATGGTGGTGGATGGTGCTCAATCTACGCCTCATATGAAGATTGATGTTCAGGACTTGGATGTGGACTTCTTTGCCTTTTCAGGTCACAAGATGGCTGGTCCGACTGGGATAGGTGTCCTTTACGGCAAAGAAAAGTATCTGGAGCAAATGTCTCCAATAGAATTTGGCGGCGAGATGATTGATTTCGTCTACGAACAATCGGCTAGTTGGAAGGAATTGCCTTGGAAATTCGAGGCTGGAACTCCTAACATGGCAGGTGCTATCGGACTGGCAGCAGCAGTGGATTATCTGGAAAAGATTGGTATGGATGCCATCGAAGCCCATGAACAGGAACTGATTGCATATGTCTATCCAAAATTACAGGCGATTGAAGGACTGACCATTTATGGTTCACAGGACTTGGCTCAACGTTCAGGTGTCATTGCTTTTAACCTAGGCGACCTTCATCCTCACGACCTTGCAACGGCTTTGGATTATGAAGGTGTGGCAGTTCGTGCGGGTCACCACTGTGCGCAACCCTTGCTCCAGTATTTGGATGTTCCAGCAACAGCTCGTGCAAGTTTTTATATCTACAATACCAAGGCAGATTGCGACAAGCTAGTCGATGCCTTACAAAAGACAAAGGAGTTTTTCAATGGCACTTTCTAAACTAGATAGCCTTTATATGGCAGTGATAGCGGACCATTCGAAAAATCCACATCACCAAGGGAAGTTAGAAGACGCTGAACAAATCAGTCTCAACAATCCTACCTGTGGGGATGTCATCAATCTCTCCGTCAAGTTTGATGCAGATGACCGCTTGGAGGATATCGCTTTTCTAAACTCAGGTTGTACCATCTCGACTGCCTCTGCAAGCATGATGACGGACGCAGTTTTAGGAAAAACCAAACAAGAAATTTTAGAACTTGCGACAATTTTTTCTGAAATGGTTCAAGGACAAAAAGATGACCGCCAAGACCAACTAGGTGATGCAGCCTTCTTGTCAGGTGTTGCAAAATTTCCACAACGGATTAAGTGTGCGACCTTGGCTTGGACTGCCCTTAAGAAAACAATTGAAAATCAAGAAAAACAATAAGACAAGTTTCTTTTGTCTTATGAATCAGTAGAAATGAAGAATGAAAGAAAGGATATTATGGCTGAAGAAAGAGTAGAACCAAAACCAATTGACCTTGGTGAATATAAATTTGGTTTCCATGATGATGTAGAGCCTGTCCTATCGACAGGAAAAGGATTGAATGAAGATGTCATTCGTGAACTATCAGCTGCCAAGGGAGAACCTGAGTGGATGTTAGAGTTCCGTTTGAAGTCTTACGAAACCTTTAAAAAAATGCCCATGCAAACTTGGGGAGCAGACTTGTCAGAGATTGACTTTGATGACTTGATCTACTACCAAAAACCATCTGATAAACCAGCTCGTTCATGGGATGACGTTCCTGAAAAGATTAAAGAAACCTTTGAACGTATTGGTATACCAGAAGCTGAGCGTGCTTATCTAGCTGGTGCCTCTGCCCAGTATGAGTCAGAAGTGGTTTACCACAACATGAAGGAAGAGTTCCAGAAATTGGGGATTATCTTTACAGATACGGATTCTGCCCTCAAGGAATACCCAGACTTGTTTAAACAATACTTTGCGAAGTTGGTACCGCCAACAGATAACAAGTTGGCAGCCCTCAACTCAGCAGTATGGTCAGGTGGAACCTTTATCTACGTACCAAAAGGGGTCAAGGTAGATATTCCTCTTCAAACTTACTTCCGTATCAACAACGAAAATACAGGTCAGTTTGAACGTACCTTGATTATCGTTGATGAAGGAGCAAGTGTCCATTACGTAGAAGGATGTACAGCACCGACTTATTCAAGCAACAGCTTGCACGCTGCCATTGTCGAAATCTTTGCCTTGGATGGAGCTTATATGCGTTATACAACCATCCAAAACTGGTCTGATAACGTTTATAACTTGGTAACGAAACGTGCTAAAGCCTTGAAAGATGCGACTGTTGAGTGGATTGATGGAAACTTGGGTGCCAAAACAACCATGAAATACCCATCTGTTTGCCTAGATGGAGAAGGGGCGCGTGGTACTATGCTTTCTATTGCCTTTGCTAATGCAGGGCAACACCAGGACACTGGTGCCAAGATGATTCACAATGCTCCACATACCAGTTCGTCTATCGTGTCTAAATCCATCGCTAAAGGCGGAGGAAAGGTTGACTACCGTGGTCAAGTAACCTTTAACAAGAACTCTAAGAAATCTGTTTCTCACATTGAATGTGATACCATTATCATGGATGACTTGTCGGCATCAGATACTATTCCATTTAATGAAATCCACAATTCGCAAGTTGCTTTGGAACACGAAGCTAAGGTTTCTAAGATTTCAGAAGAACAACTCTATTACCTCATGAGTCGTGGATTGTCAGAATCAGAAGCGACAGAAATGATTGTTATGGGATTTGTGGAGCCCTTCACAAAAGAGCTTCCAATGGAGTATGCTGTTGAGCTGAACCGCTTGATTAGCTATGAGATGGAAGGGTCAGTTGGGTAAAATTTGATTTTAGATATACTCAAAATCAAGGACTTTGATACTATTCGAAAATCAAAGTGTAAACCACGTCAGCTTTATCTACAACCTCAAAGCGGTGCTTTGAGTAACCTACGGCTAGCTTCCTAGTTTACTCTTTGATTTTCATTGAGCATTAGATCTACTCAAAATCAAGAACTTTGAAGATGAATTTGTAATAAAAAAAATCGCGGTTTAAATCGCGATTTTTTTATAATTTCTCGTTAACAAAGCGGACAAACTGATTCCACCAAACTTTTAAGAAGAAGGCTTTTTCCATTTTCTTGTCTGCAACCATTTCGAAACTAGGGCGCTCTGTGGTGATGTAACCTTGACCAATCAAGTCCTTGTCTTCGTAAGTCAAATGGCCAACCACTGTTCCAGCTTCAAGTGGTGCTGGGATTGCTTTGGAATCAGGTGTGAATTGAACAGATTGGGAAGATTGATTCCCAACACGTTCAATTAGATAGATATCCTCTGGGGCCACTGCAGTGACCGTATCTTCTTTTCCATCTTGTACAGGGGTTTTGCTATCTTGATAGGCATCGCCTTGCTGAACGATTTTGCGAAGTGTAAATGTAGAAGAAATATAATCCATTAGTGAAGATGTAGCTGTAAACCGAGCGTAAGGATTATTGTCTTGATGGTCTGCATTTAAAACAACTGTGATGACTCTCATGCCTTTTTCGACAGTAGTACCAACAAAAGACTCTCCAGCCTTATCTGTTGTTCCTGTTTTCAGTCCATCAAAACCACCACGGTAAGCAGGCATACCTTCTAACATGTAGTTGGTTGAAGTGATTGTTATCCCATCAAAAGTAGAAGAAGGTTTTTTGGTGATTTCCAAAACTTGTGGGTATTTTTTGATGAGGTTGCGGGCAACGATAGCGACATCATAAGCACTGAGCTTGTTTTCATCATCTTTTTTTGAGCCCGGGTAAATATTATCTCCTAGAGTCTCGTTGTTCAGACCAGTTGTATTGACAACAGTGGCATCTTTGATTCCCCATTCCAAGAGTTTTGCTCGCATCATATCAACGAAGTTTTTTTCAGAGCCAGCAATTTTCTCAGCTAGGGCAATAGCGGCGCTGTTGGCACTAGATACCAGAGTTGCTTCAAGCAACTCTTCGACAGTATAATTACGGGCCTCCATAGGAACATTACTGGCTTCAGAATTTGTCGTCAATTGATAAGGATAATCAGAAATATCTACAGGAGTGGAGAGGGTAATACTTCCCTTTTCCAAAGCTTCATAGACCAGATAAACAGTAATCAATTTTGTTATGGAAGCAATTTCGACAGGTTGCGTTGCATCCTTCTCATAGAGAATTTTACCAGTATTTGCCTCAACAGCAATGGCATGTTTTGCAGCAATATTAAAATCTTGAGCAGCAACAGTAGAAGCACCTCCTAAAAAGGAGACAGTTAATAAAGTTAACAATATTTTTTTCATAGTAGTCTTATTCTATCATAAAGAAAAAAAATATTCTTGCTTTAATAATTCATCCGTTAAGCTTTTTGAAAATATGGTAAAATAGAGTGAGGGAGGTAACTCATGTTTCGTAGAAATAAATTATTTTTTTGGACCACAGAAATTTTACTCTTAACCATCATCTTTTACCTATGGAGACAGATGGGGTCTTTGATTAACCCTTTTGTTAGCGTGCTTAATACAATTATGATTCCATTTTTATTAGGGGGCTTTCTTTATTATTTGACAAACCCTATTGTTACTTTCTTAAATAAAGTCTGTAAACTCAATTGTTTACTTGGTATTTTAATTACCTTGTGTGCTTTGGTCTGGGGAATGGTCATAGGTGTTGTCTATCTCTTACCTATTTTGATTAATCAGTTATCTAGCTTGATTATATCTAGTCAAACTATTTATAGTCGAGTACAAGACTTAATCATAGACTTATCTAATTATCCTGCGCTCCAGAATTTGGATGTAGAAGCTACAATTCAGCAGTTAAACTTATCCTATGTTGATATTCTTCAAAAGATCCTAAATAGCGTATCAAATAGTGTGGGGAGCGTCTTGTCAGCTCTTATCAGTACTGTTTTGATTTTGATTATGACTCCAGTTTTTTTGGTTTATTTCTTACTAGATGGACATAAATTCTTGCCCATGCTTGAAAGAACGGTTCTAAAGAGGGATCGCTTGCATATTGCAGGCTTATTAAAGAATTTAAATGCGACGATTGCTCGCTATATTAGTGGAGTTTCGATTGACGCAATCATTATAGGTTGTTTAGCTTATATTGGCTATAGTATTATTGGTTTAAAATATGCTTTAGTTTTTGCTATTTTTTCTGGTGTAGCCAATTTAATTCCTTATGTGGGGCCAAGTATTGGTTTGATTCCTATGATCATCGCAAATATATTCACTGATCCCCATAGAATGCTGATTGCAGTGATTTATATGCTTGTTGTTCAGCAGGTAGATGGCAATATATTATATCCTAGAATCGTAGGAAGTGTTATGAAGGTTCATCCAATCACGATTTTGGTTTTACTTTTGTTGTCAAGCAATATCTATGGTGTAGTTGGAATGATTGTCGCAGTGCCAACCTATTCTATCTTAAAAGAAATTTCTAAGTTCTTATCCCGTTTGTATGAAAATCATAAAATCATGAAAGAACGAGAAAGAGAATTAGCTAAGTAAAAGTCAGGAGAACCCTGATTTTTATTTACTGGAAGTGACCTTTAGATTAGAAGATTGAAAATAAGTTAAAGTCCTAAACTAATTTTCACAGCTAAGAATAGTAGAAGTTAATCTGATAAAAATCGAAAAAACCAGTGGAATTCCGTGTCAGGGTAAGTTCCACTGGTTTTCATAGTCTATTAAAGTTCGAATGAAACCTATTTATAGTAGATTGAAACTAGAATAGTACACCTCTAATTCTAAAACATTGTTAGAAATCGGTTTGACTGTCCTGATCTATTCGTCCTATTCTTATTTCATTTTACTATATTTTGGTGCAATAAGTGAAAAGTAGTCCGAATAATATAAGGATTGATTTTATTGTTTTTAAACTCAAATGAATTGAAACAAAGAGAGTAGGAAAATTCTCATCTGAAAGTATTTTAGAATAATTCTCTTCGTGAATTTCTTCAAAACAGATAGCTTCATCTTAGGTATGTGTTAATTGGATTTCGTAAGTTCTATTCATAATCGTAAAGTTATGCACTGAGAAAGTTGTAGTTAGTATCCCAGTTTGCTAAATTTCTCGAATAGTATCTTTTTTAGGTATGTGATTTCTTTTTGCATTTTTGTGTTAGATAAGGTATAATAGTTTTATTGTCTTTTGGGGTCGTTACGGATTCGACAGGCATTATGAGGCATATTTTGCGACTCGTGTGGCGACGTAAACGCTCAGTTAAATATAACTGCAAAAAATAACACTTCTTACGCTCTAGCTGCCTAAAAACCAGCAGGCGTGACCCGATTTGGATTGCTCGTGTTCAATGACAGGTCTTATTATTAGCGAGATACGATTGAGTCTTGTCTAGCGGCTTGATAAGAGATTGATAGACTCGCAGTTTCTAGGCTTGAGTTATGTGTCGAGGGGCTGTTAAACTAATACATAACCTATGGTTGTAGACAAATATGTTGGCAGGTGTTTGGACGTGGGTTCGACTCCCACCGGCTCCATTATTCCTTTGCATTCCTTGGTAAAACGTTGTTAAATCAACGTTTTTTGTTTTTGTCTTTGGTATTCCTTTGCATTCTTTTGCTAAAAAAGGAGTCACAAACAGAGCCTAAAACAGACCCTATTTTTAAAAAAGGGATACAAAAAAAGGATACAACATTTGTTGCATCCTAGAAATCTATGTACTTCGTAAAGCGTTCTCCGATTCGAGTATTCCTCTGCATGCTTTAGTAAATATAGGATTTTTTGTAGTTACTTCCCTAATTGGACCTCTAATTGTTCTTTATCTGAGAAGTTCAAAATGTTAATACCATACTCTTGTAGAGCGATTTGATGGTCATCTTTGATATTATTATACCCTTCATCGCTTACAATGATATACAACTGTTCTGTATCTCCATATTCTTTTCTACGGTATTCAGATGTATCTAACCAACTAGCTAAGATAGTATCAACTTGTTGTTTGGTTATGTTATTGTGAACTCTGGCTATTTTTGAAATACCTTTACTCATAAACACAAAATTAAAGCGGTGTTCTAAACGAGATTTACCTGCAATTGAGAAAGCTGGAAAGACTGTGTAATGCTCATTTTTCATGAAGTAAGATTTAACATCGTCTAAAAATTGAGATTTAATATTGTTAGGTGTTAGCTGAATAAAGTCATAAACATTCATCAGCAATTGTGTCATATCATGTATGACTTGTCCTAGATGTTCTTTACCAGTCGTTCGTTCGATTGCTCCATCGTGTAAATCAAATCCATTAAAGTGGAGAAGTGAGTTAAAGATGTCTTGACGTCGCCCTTTTTTTGTAACATCAATATTATTAATGGATAAATTCCAGATAGTATAACCATCATCTGTAACTGTCAAATGTTTTCCATTGCTTTTTATTGAGAAACCAATAGCTTCACCTAATGGGTCTATAAAAGGAGTAATCACTTCAGTATGAGTATCAGTCACATCGTTAAAAACAGCGTTTTCTTTTATGTAATTTAGATAGGTATTTTTGATATCAGTAGCATTCATGATATTCTCCTTTCTTTATAGGGTGATTATAACAAATCCTCTTGTATATTAATTGCTATATTTTCAGGATTGTTCACATTGGTATAGTCAAGCAAATTATCAAGCATATTCAGGAAGTCATCAGTGTTAAGAATATCTTCATAAGGTAGTGGATAGGCTTTGTAATGAGTTGTTTCATCCCCTTTTTGATAATACTCTTCTTCAGAGAAGATGTTAACTCGATTGCCCCAAACTTTCTCGCCGTTTGCGTTCTTATGGAATTTATTATTTAGATTGATTCGTAAGAGAGTATAGTTGTGTTGAGTTTCCCTTAGATGAAAAACTTTGCTTGTAGTGCTGTAGAAGTAGTTCAAAATAAATCTAGTATCATGCTTGCAAACAAGGTCAATAGTACCTGAACTGCGATTCGTAAGAGTTCGATTGTGTTTATTAGCAATTGCTTTAATTATTTTTATGAGAGCTTTAGCTTCACTATCTGTCAGAAGTAACTCTTTCATATCTTTCCTTTCTACTTTATCTACATTCTAGAGAGTGGAAATCTGAAATGTAGATCAGACAGCGATCCTTCCGTATGCATCTGGTTTCTTAAAGAGAGCTATGATGCCTTGGAAAAGTGCAATAATAGCAGGTATTCCTGTTAAAGATAAAATCAGAAAAAGGAAACCTTTTCCGTTATATCCTGCGTAAAAATGATGTATACCCAATCCGCCTAAGAATAAAGCAAGAATAACATAAACCCACTTATTAACATAATGTACACCCGTAGCGATTTCTTGAGTGTGAACAACTTGTGACTGATTTTGCACAGCGTTGTTTTCATTGACAATGTTAATATTAATTTTGTCGTCTTTTTTATCTTCAACTTTCATGATAATAATCTCACCATCTACTTTATGAATTTCAACTTCGTCACCTAATTTTGGAACAAAATTTAATTCAGATGGATTTATTTTTAAGTACTCTTCATTATGTGAGATTACAACCTCTGCTCCTGTAACTTTAACAACTTTTGACATTTTGTTCTTCCCTTCATTTTACACTCTATAGAATTTCATAATAAGTTTTGATATTTAATTTATCTGTTTTTATAAGTAAAGTATATCAAAAAAAGAACGAAAAGAAAATCTTTTATGGTTTAGTTAAAAAGTAAGAGTTTAAGAAACTGGATTAATTAAACTTGAAGTATTTGAGATTTTGTCTTTTACTGTTTGTAAAATAGTATGAGATAAGAAGGGAGTGGAAAGAATTCATACTCTCTCTAGAACTTGTATATTGAAACGATGTGGAGATTGTAAAGAAATTACAAAATACCCAAAAACTAAGATAGAAATACAAAGTTTTAGGGTATCATGTATTAGATCTGTTTTTCCACGGAAGACATGGGATTCGAACCCACGCACGCTATTACACGCCTACCGCGTTTCCAACACGGCCTCTTAAGCCTCTTGAGTAATCTTCCAATACTTACTTAAATAGTCTACCATAAAGGTCCTTATCTTGCAATAAAAATTCTGTAAATAAGAAAAATGACAGAATTTGAAGGAAAATGATAAAAAATGCTTGACTTTGAAAAAAAGTATGATAGAATGAATGGTGTAAACGATAACAGGAGGTGATTCAGTGTTAAAAACAGAGCGTAAGCAACTGATTTTAGAGGAGTTAAATCAACATCATGTAGTTTCTCTTGAAAAATTAGTTAGTTTGCTAGAAACGTCAGAATCAACGGTTCGAAGAGACTTGGATGAGTTGGAAGCGGAAAACAAGCTTCGTCGCGTGCATGGTGGAGCAGAATTGCCCCATTCCTTGCAAGAAGAAGAAACCATTCAAGAAAAATCTGTCAAAAACCTTCAAGAAAAGAAGTTGCTGGCTCAGAAGGCAGCCTCTCTCATTAAAGAAAAAGATGTCATCTTTATCGATGCTGGAACAACAACTGCTTTTTTGATTCATGAATTGGTCAATAAGAATGTTACAGTTGTGACCAACTCCATTCACCATGCCGCTCAGTTGGTTGAAAAGCAGATTCCAACTGTCATGGTTGGAGGAAACGTCAAGACGGCGACAGATGCTAGTATCGGGGGCGTTGCTCTTAACCAGATTAACCAATTGCACTTTGACCGTGCCTTTATCGGAATGAATGGTGTTGACGATGGCTATTATACGACTCCTGATATGGAGGAGGGAGCTGTGAAAAGAGCTATTTTGGAGAATGCCAAGCAGACCTACGTCTTGGTGGATTCGTCAAAAATTGGACAAACTTGCTTTGCCAAGGTAGCACCACTCAAACGCGCTATCGTTATCACAAGTCAAGGGCATGAGCTCTTGCAGGCTATTAAGGAGAAAACGGAGGTAATAGAAGTATGATTTATACAGTCACACTCAATCCATCCATTGACTATATTGTCCGTTTGGACCAAGTCCAAGTCGGTAGTGTCAATCGTATGGACAGTGATGATAAGTTTGCTGGTGGGAAAGGAATCAATGTCAGTCGTGTCTTGAAACGTTTGGATATACCAAATACAGCGACGGGATTTATCGGAGGTTTTACTGGTAAATTTATCACAGATACTTTGGTTGATGAAGAAATCGAGACACGTTTTGTCCAAGTGGCAGAAGATACTCGTATCAATGTCAAGATTAAAGCAGACCAAGAAACAGAAATCAACGGAAGGGGTCCAACTGTTGAACCAGCCCAGCTAGAAGAGTTGAAAGCTATTTTATCGAGTCTGACAGCAGAAGATACAGTTGTCTTTGCAGGTTCAAGTGCTAAAAATCTAGGCAATGTTATCTATAAGGATTTGATTGCCTTGACGCGTCAGACGGGTGCGCAAGTGGTTTGTGACTTTGAAGGACAGACCTTGATTGATAGTTTGGACTACCAGCCGCTTTTGGTCAAACCAAACAATCATGAACTTGGAACGATTTTTGGGGTTAAACTCGAAAGTTTGGATCAAATTGAGAAATACGCTCGAGAATTGCTGGCTAAAGGTGCTCAAAATGTTATTATCTCTATGGCTGGTGATGGTGCCCTTCTTGTCACATCTGGGGGAGCTTACTTTGCTAAACCAATCAAGGGAACAGTGAAAAATTCAGTCGGAGCTGGTGATTCAATGGTTGCCGGATTCACAGGTGAATTTGTCAAATCCAAAGACGCAGTAGAAGCCTTCAAATGGGGAGTGGCTTGCGGAACGGCAACCACCTTCTCAGATGATTTGGCAACGGCGGAATTTATTAAAGGAACATATGAAAAAGTTGAGGTAGAAAAACGATGAAAATTCAAGACTTATTGAGAAAAGATGTCATGTTGCTGGATTTGCAGGCAACTGAAAAAACAGCTGTCATCGACGAGATGATTAAAAATTTGACAGACCACGGTTATGTAACAGATTTTGAAACTTTTAAAGAAGGCATTTTGGCGCGTGAAGCCTTGACTTCTACTGGTTTGGGTGACGGTATCGCAATGCCTCACAGCAAAAACGCTGCTGTCAAAGAAGCGACAGTTCTATTTGCTAAGTCAAATAAGGGTGTTGACTACGAGAGCTTGGATGGACAAGCAACTGACCTCTTCTTCATGATTGCAGCTCCAGAAGGTGCCAATGATACTCACTTGGCAGCCTTGGCAGAATTGTCTCAATACTTGATGAAAGACGGTTTTGCAGACAAACTTCGTCAAGCAACATCTGCAGACCAAGTTATCGAACTTTTTGACCAAGCTTCAGAAAAAACTGAGGAACTTGTTCAAGCACCTGCCAATAACTCTGGTGACTTTATCGTGGCTGTTACAGCTTGTACGACAGGTATTGCCCACACTTACATGGCCCAAGAAGCCCTTCAAAAAGTGGCTGCTGAAATGGGGGTTGGTATCAAGGTCGAAACCAACGGTGCCAGCGGTGTTGGGAACCAACTAACATCAGAGGACATCCGTAAGGCTAAAGCTGTTATCATCGCAGCAGACAAGGCAGTTGAAATGGATCGTTTCGATGGCAAACCATTGATCAATCGTCCAGTTGCTGACGGTATCCGTAAAACAGAAGAGCTGATTAACTTGGCTCTTTCTGGGGATGCTGAAATCTACCGTGCCGCTAATGGTGCCAAAGCCGCAACAGCCTCTAACGAAAAACAAAGCCTTGGTGGTGCCTTCTACAAACACTTGATGAGTGGTGTATCTCAAATGTTGCCATTCGTTATTGGTGGTGGTATCATGATTGCCCTTGCCTTCTTGATTGACGGTGCTTTGGGCGTTCCAAATGAAAACCTTGGTAATCTTGGTTCCTACCATGAACTAGCTTCTATGTTCATGAAAATTGGTGGAGCTGCCTTTGGTTTGATGCTTCCAGTCTTTGCAGGTTATGTTGCCTATTCTATTGCTGAAAAACCAGGTTTGGTAGCTGGTTTCGTGGCTGGTGCTATTGCCAAAGAAGGGTTTGCCTTTGGTAAGATCCCTTATGCCGCAGGTGGTGAAGCAACTTCAACTCTTGCAGGTGTATCATCTGGTTTCCTAGGTGCCCTTGTGGGAGGATTTATCGCAGGTGCATTGGTTCTTGCTATCAAGAAATACGTTAAAGTTCCTCGTTCACTTGAAGGTGCTAAATCAATCCTTCTCTTGCCACTTCTTGGAACGATCTTGACTGGATTTGTCATGCTAGCTGTGAATATCCCGATGGCGGCAATCAACACTGCTATGAATGACTTCCTAGGCGGTCTTGGAGGCGGTTCAGCTGTCCTTCTTGGTATCGTCCTTGGTGGAATGATGGCTGTTGACATGGGTGGACCAGTTAACAAAGCGGCTTATGTCTTTGGTACAGGTACGCTTGCAGCGACTGTTTCTTCAGGTGGTTCTGTAGCCATGGCAGCAGTTATGGCTGGAGGAATGGTGCCACCACTTGCAATCTTTGTCGCAACGCTTCTTTTCAAAGATAAATTTACCAAGGAAGAACGCAACTCTGGTTTGACGAATATCATCATGGGCTTGTCATTTATCACTGAGGGAGCGATTCCGTTTGGTGCAGCTGACCCAGCTCGTGCGATTCCAAGTTTCATTCTTGGTTCAGCAGTAGCAGGAGGTCTCGTTGGTCTTACTGGTATCAAACTCATGGCGCCACACGGAGGAATCTTCGTTATTGCCCTTACTTCAAATGCCCTCCTTTACCTCGTTGCTGTCTTGGTAGGAGCAATCGTAAGTGGTGTGGTTTATGGTTACCTACGCAAACCACAAGCATAAAAATTAGATAGAAAATAAAAAGATTGGACCGTTTGGTGCAGTCTTTTTTAAAGAATTTGACAAACAAGTTTTTGAATGATATTCTAAAATAAAACTCATAGAAATGAAAAAACATAATGAGAGTATTTTAAATGAATATAATTGAATTTATTCTGGATTTGGATTGGAAGAAGATAGTAGAATCAATTTTATCAGCTCTATTAGCTTCTGGAATAATCGGTGGTTTTGGTTACTTAGTGACGAAAAAAATTACAAGAGATTTTCGTATTGCAGAAGAAATGAAATCGTATGGATTTAAAGGTGTAGTGGCAAAGAAAAAGCATTCGACTAGAGAGATTAAAAAGTTATGTAAAAATACTAAAAGATTGGATTTACTTTTTATATCAGGTATTGATTTTTTTTCGGAAAATAGAACTGTATTAGAGAATGCTATGAATAATGGAATGAAAATTCGTTTTTTGTGTTCTCAGATCTATACCAATTTTTTATCAGATTTAGAGAAACTTGAGGATAAAGAAGGGTTGCGAAAGTCTGACACAAATATTAGTATCGAAATTGAAGATGTGACTAAAAAATATAGTAAATATGTAGAAAGTGGACAAATGGAAATTCGCTATTATTCAACACAATATCGTTTGCCGTTTATGTTGGTTTATAAAAAAAAGAAAAATATGAAGATGACAAAGGCTTTTTTAAGAGTTACTCTGCCTCCATATAATTGGGAGACCAATTTTGTGTTGATAGGTGAACGTAAAACTACTAAAAAAGATGACTTTTTTAAAACTAATAATGATGAAATAGATTTCATTTCTATGATGGAAAAACATTTCGATTGTGTTTGGGAAGTTGCGGATAGGGAAATAGATAGAAAACAAGAAATAAAAAATACAAATTTCGAAGTGAAATCTTAAAAATCTAAACTTTGAGACTTTGCTTATTTAAATATAATAACAATTACTTTGAATATAATCATGATAAAGAAGATTGGACCGTTTGGTGCAGTCTTTTTCTCTTTCCGAAATGCCTGTGAAATATGGTATAATAGAAAAATGGCAAACAAGAATACAAGTAAAACAAGACGGAGACCGTCTAAAGCAGAACTCGAGAGAAAAGAAGCGATTCAACGGATGTTGATTTCGTTGGGAATCGCGATTTTATTGATTTTCGCAGCTTTTAAATTAGGAGCTGCAGGTATCACTCTTTACAATTTAATTCGCTTGTTGGTGGGTAGTCTAGCTTATCTGGCAATATTTGCCCTATTGATCTATCTCTTCTTTTTCAAGTGGATACGAAAACAGGAAGGACTCTTATCAGGATTTTTCACCATATTTGCTGGCTTGCTCTTGATTTTTGAGGCCTACTTGGTTTGGAAATATGGTTTGGATAAGTCCGTTCTAAAAGGAACCATGGCTCAGGTTGTGACGGATTTGACTGGTTTTCGAACGACCAGTTTTGCTGGAGGGGGCTTGATTGGGGTCGCTCTTTATATGCCAATCGCCTTTCTCTTTTCAAATATCGGCACTTACTTTATTGGTTCTATCTTGATTTTAGTGGGTGCCCTCCTAGTCAGTCCTTGGTCTGTTTATGATATTGCTGAATTTTTCAGTCGAGGATTTGCCAAATGGTGGGAAGGGCATGAGCGTCGAAAAGAGGAACGCTTTGTCAAACAAGAAGAAAAAGCTCGCCAAAAGGATGAGAAAGAGGCTAGATTAGAACAAGAAGAGACCGAAAAAGCCTTACTCGATTTGCCTCCTGTTGATATGGAAACGGGTGAAATTCTGACAGCAGATGTTGTGCTTGACGTTCCTCCTGTTCCAGAAGAAGAGTGGGTGGAACCAGAAATCATCCTGCCTCAAGCTGAACTTGAATTCCCTGAGCAGGAAGATGGCTCTGATGACGAAGATGTTCAGGTTGATTTTTCAGCCAAAGAAGCCCTTGAATACAAACTTCCAAGTTTACAACTCTTTGCACCAGATAAACCCAAAGACCAGTCTAAAGAAAAGAAAATCGTCCGAGAAAACATCAAAATCTTAGAGGAAACCTTTGCTAGCTTTGGTATTAAGGTAACAGTTGAACGGGCCGAAATTGGGCCATCAGTGACCAAGTATGAAGTCAAGCCTGCAGTGGGTGTACGGGTCAACCGCATTTCCAATCTTGCAGATGACCTCGCTCTAGCCTTGGCGGCCAAGGATGTCCGAATTGAAGCACCTATCCCTGGGAAATCCCTAGTCGGTATCGAAGTACCCAACTCTGAGATTGCGACAGTTTCTTTCCGCGAACTATGGGAACAATCTCAAACGAAAGCAGAAAATCTCTTGGAAATTCCTTTAGGTAAGGCTGTTAATGGCACCGCAAGAGCATTTGACCTTTCTAAAATGCCCCACTTGCTCGTCGCAGGTTCAACTGGTTCTGGGAAGTCAGTAGCTGTTAACGGCATTATCGCCAGCATCCTCATGAAGGCGAGACCCGATCAAGTTAAATTTATGATGGTGGATCCCAAGATGGTTGAGTTGTCTGTTTACAATGACATTCCCCACCTCTTGATTCCAGTAGTGACCAATCCACGTAAGGCCAGCAAGGCTCTGCAAAAGGTTGTGGATGAGATGGAAAACCGTTATGAACTCTTTGCCAAGGTGGGAGTTCGTAATATTGCAGGCTTTAATGCCAAGGTAGAAGAGTTTAATGCTCAGTCTGAGTACAAGCAGATTCCACTACCACTTATTGTTGTGATTGTGGATGAGTTGGCTGACCTCATGATGGTAGCAAGCAAGGAAGTGGAAGATGCTATCATCCGTCTAGGACAGAAGGCGCGGGCTGCAGGTATCCACATGATTCTTGCAACCCAGCGTCCATCCGTTGATGTCATCTCTGGTCTGATCAAGGCTAATGTCCCATCTCGTGTAGCATTTGCGGTTTCATCAGGAACAGACTCCCGTACGATTTTGGATGAAAATGGAGCAGAAAAACTTCTTGGTCGAGGAGACATGCTCTTTAAACCGATTGATGAAAATCATCCAGTTCGTCTCCAAGGCTCCTTTATCTCGGATGACGATGTTGAGCGCATTGTGAACTTCATCAAGGCTCAGGCAGATGCGGACTACGATGAGAGTTTTGATCCGGGAGAAGTTTCTGAAAATGACGGAGAATTTTCAGATGGTGAATCTGGTGGTGATCCGCTCTTTGAAGAAGCTAAAGCTCTAGTCATTGAGACCCAGAAAGCCAGTGCATCTATGATTCAGCGTCGTTTATCAGTTGGATTTAACCGTGCGACCCGTCTCATGGAAGAGCTTGAGATGGCAGGTGTCATTGGTCCAGCTGAAGGTACCAAGCCAAGAAAAGTTTTACAACAATAAAAAAATAGCTTCTTTCCAAATTTGGAAGGAGCTATTTTATTGGCTATTGATTACTTTTATACTCTTCGAAAATCTCTTCAAACCACGTCAGCTTCGCCTTACCGTATATATGNNACAGTGTTTTGAGCAGCTTACGGCTAGCTTCCTAGTTTGTTCTTTGATTTTCATTGAGTATTATTTTCTGAAGTTGGAGTATTGGACTGTTTTTCATTATCAGCGGCAGGTTTACTTGGAGTAGGAGCAGGAGTAGAAGAATCCTGAGTTGCTGTTTTCTGCTCTTCTTTTTTCTCTTCCTTGCCGCTAGATTTTGGCGTTTCCTCTTGTTGTTTTTTTTCTTGACTAGTATTATTTTCCTTATTGGGACTAGTATTTTCCTGAGGGGATTCCTTTTGAATTTCTTTGACAATGGTTGTCGTCGGTGTTGTCGTCGGTTCTTTTTTGGTATTTTTATTATTATCCAAGGCATTCATAATCGTGATAGTCGCAGTAATCAAGCCGAGGATACTAGCGATAGTAGTAATGGTTTTTTGAAAAACAGTAAAGCCTTTTTTGATATGTTCTGTTTTTGGTTTTGAAGTTCTACGATAGTTAGACATACATTCTCTCCTTTGATTAAAATTTATTATACCGCATTTCTTTAAAAAAAATCTTAAAAAAAGAGGAATTGCCCTTTCTTGTCGCAGGCTCCGTTTCATGATACAATAGAAGGAGTGATTTTAGAAAGCGTGAGAAAACATGATTTACTTTGATAATTCGGCGACGACCAAGCCTTATCCTGAAGCCCTTGAAACCTATATGCAGGTGACTTCAAAAATTTTAGGAAATCCATCTAGTCTCCATCGTTTGGGAGACCAGGCAACACGAATCTTAGATGCTTCTCGCCAACAGATTGCAGATTTAATCGGTAAGAAAAGTGATGAAATCTTCTTTACATCTGGTGGGACAGAAGGAGATAACTGGGTCATCAAGGGAGTAGCATTTGAAAAAGCCCAGTTTGGCAAGCACATCATCGTATCAGCCATTGAACATCCGGCAGTTAAGGAATCGGCTCTCTGGCTGAAAAGTCAAGGATTTGAAGTGGATTTTGCTCCAGTTGATGAGAAAGGATTTGTGGACGTCGAGGCCCTAGCAGTTTTGATACGACCTGATACAATCCTCGTTTCCATCATGGCTGTGAACAATGAAATAGGCTCTATCCAACCTATTGAGGCTATTTCAAAACTATTGGCAGACAAGCCAACTATTACTTTCCACGTTGATGCGGTTCAGGCACTTGCTAAGATTACAACTGAAAAATATCTGACAGAACGAGTGGATTTCGCGACTTTCTCTGGTCACAAGTTCCACGGAGTTCGTGGTGTTGGTTTTGTCTATATCAAGTCTGGTAAGAAAATTACGCCACTGTTGACTGGTGGAGGTCAGGAGCGTGATTACCGTTCGACAACTGAAAATGTGGCAGGGATTGCAGCGACAGCCAAGGCTCTCCGTTTATCTATGGAAAAGCTAGATACCTTTAGGAGCAAGACTGGGCAGATGAAGGCAGTGATTCGTCAAGCCCTTCTGGACTATCCAGATATTTTTGTCTTTTCAGATGAGGAAGACTTTGCCCCTCATATCCTGACTTTTGGAATCAAGGGTGTTCGTGGTGAAGTCATCGTTCACGCTTTTGAAGACTATGATATTTTTATCTCAACGACCTCTGCTTGTTCGTCCAAGGCTGGGAAACCTGCAGGAACTCTGATTGCCATAGGAGTAGATAAAGATAAGGCCCAGTCAGCTGTGCGTCTTAGCCTAGACCTTGAAAATGATATGAGTCAGGTCGATCAGTTTTTGACCAAGCTAAAATTAATTTACAACCAAACTAGAAAAGTAAGATAGGAGCATTTATGCAGTATTCAGAAATTATGATTCGCTACGGTGAGCTGTCAACCAAAGGCAAAAACCGTATGCGTTTCATCAATAAACTTCGCAATAATATTTCAGACGTTTTGTCTATCTATCCCCAAGTTAAGGTAAGGGCAGATCGTGACCGTGCCCATGCTTACCTCAATGGAGCTGATTACACAGCAGTAGCAGAATCACTCAAGCAAGTCTTCGGGATTCAAAATTTTTCTCCAGTATATAAGGTTGAAAAATCTGTAGAAGTTTTGAAGTCTTCTGTCCAAGAGATTATGCAGGACATCTACAAGGAAGGCATGACCTTTAAAATCTCTAGCAAGCGTAGCGACCACAACTTTGAACTTGACAGTCGTGAACTCAATCAAACGCTTGGAGGAGCTGTTTTCGAAGCAATTCCAAACGTACAAGCTCAAATGAAAAGTCCTGATATCAATCTCCAAGTGGAGATTCGAGAAGAGGCAGCCTACCTTTCTTATGAAACCATTCGTGGGGCTGGTGGTTTGCCAGTTGGAACTTCAGGTAAAGGGATGCTTATGTTGTCGGGAGGGATTGATTCACCTGTAGCTGGTTATCTAGCGCTTAAGCGTGGGGTAGATATTGAGGCAGTTCACTTTGCCAGCCCACCTTACACCAGTCCTGGAGCCCTTAAAAAAGCCCAAGATTTGACTCGTAAATTGACTAAGTTTGGGGGCAATATCCAGTTTATCGAAGTTCCTTTTACAGAGATTCAAGAGGAAATCAAGGCTAAAGCGCCAGAAGCTTACTTGATGACTCTAACTCGTCGCTTTATGATGCGGATTACCGATCGTATTCGTGAGGTACGAAATGGTTTGGTTATCATCAATGGGGAAAGTCTAGGTCAAGTAGCCAGTCAAACCCTCGAAAGCATGCAGGCTATTAACGCTGTGACCAACACTCCCATCATTCGTCCTGTGGTTACCATGGACAAGTTGGAAATCATCGATATTGCACAAGAAATTGATACCTTTGACATTTCAATCCAGCCTTTTGAAGACTGTTGTACCATTTTTGCACCAGATCGTCCAAAAACAAATCCTAAGATTAAGAATGCAGAGCAGTATGAAGCACGTATGGATGTTGAAGATTTGGTTGAGCGAGCAGTTGCTGGAATCATGATTACTGAGATTACACCTCAAGCTGAAAAAGATGAAGTTGATGACTTGATTGACAATCTGCTCTAATCAGAAAATCCAAAAGAATTTAGAAAATTAAATGAAAAAGTTAGTTTTTAATTCCAAAAATGGAAGCAAAATTAACTTTTTTTCTATAATTGTGATATAATAAAATAAAATTTTGAATATAGAGAGTTTTCTGACAATGAATCATTCCTACTTTTATTTAAAAATGAAAGAACACAAACTCAAGGTTCCTTATACAGGCAAGGAGCGCCGTGTGCGTGTTCTTCTACCTAAAGATTATGAGAAAGATACAGACCGTTCCTATCCTGTTGTTTACTTTCATGACGGGCAAAATGTTTTTTATAGCAAAGAGTCTTTCATTGGACACTCATGGAAGATTATCCCAGCCATCAAACGAAATCCCGATATCAGTCGCATGATTGTAGTTGCTATTGACAATGATGGCATGGGGCGGATGAATGAGTATGCAGCTTGGAAGTTCCAAGAATCTCCTATCCCAGGGCAGCAGTTTGGCGGTAAGGGTGTGGAGTATGCCGAGTTTGTCATGGAGGTGGTCAAGCCTTTTATCGATGAAACTTATCGTACAAAAGCAGACTGCCAGCATACAGCCATGATTGGATCCTCACTAGGAGGGAATATTACCCAGTTTATCGGTTTGGAATACCAAGACCAAATTGGTTGCCTGGGCGTCTTTTCATCTGCAAACTGGCTCCACCAAGAAGCCTTTAACCGCTATATCGAGCGCCAGAAACTATCGCCTGACCAGCGCATCTTCATCTATGTGGGAACGGAAGAAGCAGATGATACAGACAAGACCCTGATGGCTGGTAATATCAAACAAGCCTATATCGACTCGTCGCTTCGCTATTACCATGATTTGATAGCAGGTGGGGTACACTTAGATAATCTGGTCTTAAAAGTTCAGTCTGGTGCCATCCATAGTGAAATCCCTTGGTCGGAGAATTTACCAGACTCTCTGAGATTTTTTGCAGAGAAATGGTAAGTTAGAAAAGGAGAAAGCCAATGCATATTGAAAACCTTAGCCACTGGAGTGGTCACCTTAACCGTGAAATGTACCTCAATCGTTATGGATATGCTGGAATTCCAGTTGTGGTCTTTGCTTCATCAGGTGGCAGTCACAATGAATACTATGATTTTGGCATGATTGACGCCTGTGCTTCCTTTATCGAGGAAGGCCGTGTCCAGTTCTTTACCCTATCCAGTGTGGACAGTGAGAGCTGGTTGGCTACTTGGAAAAATGGTCACGACCAAGCGGAAATGCACCGTGCCTACGAACGTTATGTGATTGAGGAGGCCATTCCTTTTATCAAGCATAAGACAGGTTGGTTTGATGGCATGATGACGACAGGTTGCTCTATGGGAGCCTATCATGCACTCAATTTCTTCCTCCAGCATCCAGATGTCTTTACCAAAGTGATTGCTCTCAGTGGTGTTTACGATGCACGTTTCTTTGTCGGCGATTACTACAACGATGATGCTATTTACCAAAACTCGCCAGTAGATTATATCTGGAACCAGAACGACGGCTGGTTTATTGACCGTTATCGTCAGGCAGAGATTGTGTTGTGTACGGGTCTTGGTGCCTGGGAACAAGATGGCTTGCCATCCTTTTACAAGCTCAAAGAAGCCTTTGACCAGAAACAAATTCCAGCCTGGTTTGCTGAATGGGGACACGATGTCGCCCACGACTGGGAATGGTGGCGCAAACAAATGCCTTATTTCCTCGGTCATCTCTATTTATAAAAGGAGTTACCTATGAATTACCTTGTTATTTCTCCCTATTATCCACAAAACTTTCAACAGTTTACCATTGAACTAGCTAATAAAGGCATCACTGTCTTGGGAATTGGCCAAGAACCATACGAGCAATTGGATGAGCCTTTACGCAATAGCCTGACCGAATATTTCCGTGTTGACAATCTTGAGAACATAGACGAAGTCAAACGAGCAGTTGCTTTTCTCTTTTATAAACATGGCCCGCTTGATCGCATCGAGTCTCATAATGAATACTGGCTTGAGCTGGACGCAGCACTCAGAGAGCAATTTAATGTTTTTGGTGCCAAACCAGAGGATATTAAAAAGACGAAATTTAAGTCTGAAATGAAGAAGCTTTTCAAAAAAGCAGGTGTCCCAGTGGTCCCTGGAGCAGTTATCAAGACGGAAGCAGATGTGGATCAAGCTGTGAAAGAAATTGGTCTTCCAATGATTGCCAAACCTGACAATGGAGTGGGAGCGGCCGCCACCTTTAAGCTTGAGACAGAAGACGATATCAATCACTTCAAGTCTGAGTGGGATCATTCAACTGTTTATTTCTTTGAGAAATTTGTCACCTCTAGCGAAATTTGTACCTTTGATGGTCTTGTGGACAAGGATGGTAAAATTGTCTTCTCAACAACCTTTGATTACGCCTATACACCGCTTGATCTCATGATTTACAAGATGGACAATTCTTATTACGTTCTCAAGGATATGGATCCTAAATTACGTAAATATGGTGAGGCAATTGTCAAGGAATTTGGCATGAAAGAACGGTTCTTCCATATTGAGTTCTTCCGTGAAGGGGATGATTACATCGCCATTGAGTACAATAACCGCCCTGCAGGTGGTTTCACTATTGATGTTTATAACTTTGCTCATTCCTTGGACCTCTACCGAGGCTATGCGGCGATTGTAGCAGGAGAAGAGTTCCCAGCGTCAGAATTTGAACCGCAGTATTGTTTGGCTACTTCTCGCCGTGCAAATGCTCACTATGTTTATTCTGAGGAGGACTTGCTTGCCAAATACAGTCAGCAGTTCAAGGTTAAAAAAATCATGCCAGCGGCCTTTGCGGAACTTCAAGGAGATTACCTGTATATGTTGACAACTCCTAGCCGACAAGAAATGGAGCAGATGATTAAGGACTTTGGTCAGCGTCAGGCTTAAGAGACTATCGGATTAAGGAAATTCACTCCCTTAATCCTTTTGTTTTGTCTGATAAAAAATAAGAGCATCCTAACAAGGTAGCTATCATAAAACTTGTTCGATAACTATTTGAAGCAGGATTAGGTGGTCAGAAATTGAATTTTAATATTTCAATTGAGTCATAGTATTATGTTTTTGTATCCTTAAATCAGCTAAAAGGATTCATGACGACACCTATATGATATAGTTTTCAAGATACCAAACAAGTCTATTAATACTCAATGAAAAT
>NZ_VMLO01000068.1:0-48928 GCF_013276735.1 Streptococcus sp. 1559 | reverse complement strand
ACGAAGTCAGTAACCATATATACGGCAAGGCGACGCTGACGTGGTTTGAAGAGATTTTCGAAGAGTAGCAAAATGGAAAAAGGAGTGAGTGAAGTACATCGCCTCCCCACTCCTTTTTCTGTTTTTAGGCTGTTTTTTCAACCTTCAAGATTTTTACATCATAGCTACCAACAGGCGTTTCAATGGTTGCTGTATCACCTGTTTTCTTGCCAATCAAGGCTTGTCCAATTGGGCTTTCATTTGAAACTTTACCTGCAAAGGCATCCGCACCCGCTGAACCTACGATAATATAAACTTCTTCTTCGTCCTCACCAATTTCTTGGATGGTGACTGTTTTACCAATCGCTACTTCGTCCTGGGCAACTGCGTCGCTATTGACGATTTCAGCATAGCGGATTTTTGTTTCTAAGCTAGAGATTTGTCCTTCGACAAAGGCTTGTTCATCCTTAGCTGCTTCGTACTCACTGTTTTCTGAAAGGTCACCGTATGAACGGGCAATCTTAATGCGTTCTACCACTTCTGGTCGACGAACCAATTTCAATTCTTCTAATTCTTTTTCAAGTTTTTCCTTTTCCTCAAGGGTCATAGGATATGTTTTTTCTGCCATTTTTCTCAACTTTCTTCTAATAATATTTTCTAAAGAAAATTATGTGAAGTATCACATAATTTTAGTTTGTTTGGTTTAATTTGCTGTTGACATGTTCAGCGACATTGCGATCGTGGTCTTCTTGATTATTAGCATAGTAGACCTTGCCTTCTGTGACATCTGCTACAAAGTAGAGGTTATCGCTCTTAGTTTGATTGATGCTTGACTCAATCGCATCCAGACTTGGACTATCGACTGGACCAGGCATGAGACCTACATTTTTATAAACATTATAAGGTGAATCAATGTTGGTATCAATCGCAACATCCTCAGCTAAGCTGATATTTTGCCCCAGTTTTCCTTGGGCATACAAGATTGCAATATTACTTTGAAGTGGCATATCACGATTCAAACGATTGTAGAATACACCTGCAATGAGCTTACGATCTTCTGTCTTGGCACCTTCTTTTTCGACCAAGGAAGCAATGGTCAACAACTCATTGACAGTCAAGTTTTTAGATTTGATAGTACTATAGTAAGGAGATAGGTTCTTATCCATAGCAGCTAACATCTCATCAATCAAGCTCTCAACAGTTGTGCTTTCCTTGATAGAATAAGTAGCTGGGAAAAGGTATCCTTCCAAACGATAACGCGCACCACTATCTTTTGCAGGCAAACTTTCCAATAAAGTAGGATATTTGGCTACTGCTTGACTGATAAACGTCTCATCTTGAACTTTTGCTAGGAAAGCATCCGCTGTCAAAGGCTCTTTGAAGTCACCTTGCAATTGACCTACCGCTTGAGCAATCTGATCCAAAGTATAACCTTCTGGAATTGTCAAAGTCGCAAGGACAGGTTCTTGTGGTTCATCTGTTCCACCTTTTTGCAACTCTTTGAGTAAGTCTTCTGTACTCATACTCTTTTGCAAATTGTAGTAACCTGCTTTCAAGTCGGTATAATTTTTATACTTGGCATAAAAGCTAAAAATCAGACCATGCTTTACCAAACCAGCTTTTTCAAGCGTCGTACCGATTTCTTGAACGTTTGAACCTTCTGGAATTCCAACCGTCACATATTGTTTCGATGAAGCATCCACAGGCTGTAAAGATGACTGAACATACTGGTAACCAAAGTAACCACCTGCTGAGAGCAAGGCAAGGAATACAAGGAATGAAATCACAAAGGCTTTCACATGTGACTTCTTCTCTTTCTTAGGCTTAACGGGTTTTGCTCCTTCTCTACGGCTACGACGTGGTGTATCGCTGATGATATCCACTGTTTCTGTAGCAGGCGTAGGTGTTTCTGGACCTGCTTGTTCTGCTTTTTTCTCTGCCGTCTTATAGGAAACAGCTACCCTTGTTGGGGTTTCATTGTATTCTCTTTCAAGTTTCTTAGGTCTAACAGGACCTGGTCCTGGTCTTGAACCACTTTCTTCCGCTGGAGAAGAAGGTACATCTTGACTTGGATGACTTGGATGACTTGGAACACCAGGAGTTTCTCTTTGAAGGTCATCTGCTGGAGAAGCTGGTACATCTTGACTTGGGTGAGTAGGCACGGTAGGAGCTTTTCTCATAATTTCCTCTACCGTTGACAAGGAATCAGCCATGAGTTCTTCAGCTGAAGGTTCATTTGCAGGAGTGCGAACTACTGCCTTATCTTCTTTCAGAACTTCATCATAGCCTTTTACTTTTTCTAAATCTCTCAGAATCTGCTCTTTAAAGCTTA
The DNA here is from genome assembly GCF_013276735.1 of Streptococcus sp. 1559. NCBI lineage: Bacteria > Bacillati > Bacillota > Bacilli > Lactobacillales > Streptococcaceae > Streptococcus > Streptococcus sp. 1559. The sequence continues at coordinate 46,617 of NZ_VMLO01000068.1, read as the reverse complement.
ATTTCTCTTCTTCTCTTGACTTTTCACTCAAAAGTTTTTCCTCCTTGTTGACAATCCATAATATTATATCTTAAAAGTCCAAGAAAAGCAACCTATGATACTTTTCCTAGCTTATTTTTTCGTTTCCCAAACCATATCATACCAGGTTTCCCCTGCAAAGGTTGACTGGGACAAGCCTTCATTGACAAATCCGTGCTTTTCATAGTAGGCGATGAGATAGTCATGACAGGTTAGGTTAATGCCATCTCTCTTATCTTCAAGAGCAACTTCTTTCAAGGCTATTAGTAATTTTTGTCCAAGTCCGAGGCCCTGTGCTTCTTTGGCAATAGAAAGACAGGTCACAGAGATATAACCACCAGGCTCATGACTATAGTCTTTTATTTCTTCTGTAAAGGACTGGTCTTGCAGATGGCGGTGTGGTCCAACTGGCCCTTCTATGTACCCCATGATTCTACCTACTTTTTCCGCAACCAGAAAAGAGGTCTGAATTTCTCGCAAATGCGATTCAAAAACAGATTGAGGAATAGCTTCTTCTACCGAGAAATTTTCTAGTTCAATCTCAACGATACGTTCTAAATCTTCTAATCTTGCTTGTCTGATCTTCATTGTACCTCCAGATAATAGGGATTAAACCAAATCATACTAAAACCCTGGCTAGTTTCATAAAGGGAAGTTTCTTCATCAATAAAACCGCTCATTTCAAAATAGGAAAGCAGCTCATCAGGACTCTTCAAACGAATCCCTTTGTAATCCAGCTCAACTGCCACCTCTTTCAAAGCCGCAAGAAGAAGTGTTCCCAATCCTTGTCTCTGATGGTCAGACTCAATGACTAAAGAATCTACTTTTAGACATTGCGGATTGTCTGACTGGGGACTTGATAGAATATAGCCTAAAAGTTGGTTTTCATCCCTAGCTAGAAGAAAGGTATCCGCACACTTACGGATACTTTCTTCTAAGATATGGGAAGGTTGCTGCTTTTCAGCCGGAAAAGACGAAGTTTGAAGTGCCTCTATCTCAGCCAAATCAGACTGACTTGCCTGAATGATCTTAATTGGAATTTCCATGAGAATAACCTATTGAACATTGCTTGTCAAGTTAGACAAGAGTCGTTCAAATGAATATTCATAGGTTTGGATATCTCCTGCTCCCATAAAGACATAGACAGCATTGTCATGGTCAAGGAGTGGTGAAACATTTTCAACAGTGATCACTTGGTGTTTCTTGTTGATTTTATTAGCTAGGTCTTCTACCTTGACATCTCCATGGTCTACCTCACGAGCTGACCCATAAATTTGCGCTAGGTAAACAGCATCTGCTTGGTTTAAAGCGTGGGCAAAGTCATCTAACAAGGCAATGGTTCTTGTAAAGGTATGCGGTTGGAAGACTGCTACAATTTCCTTGCTTGGGTATTTTTGACGAGCCGCATCCAAGGTCGCAATAATTTCTGTTGGATGGTGAGCAAAGTCATCGATAATCACTGTATCATTGACAATTTTCTCAGTGAAACGACGCTTAACACCAGCAAATGTTTTCAAGTGCTCACGCACCAAGTTCAAATCAAATCCTGCTGTGTAAAGAAGACCAATAACGGTTGTCGCATTCATGATATTGTGACGACCAAAGGTTGGGATGTGGAATTGCCCCAAGTCTTGTCCACGGAAATGAACGGTGAAGGTTGAACCAGTCGTAGAACGAAGAAGCTCACTAGCTACAAAGTCATTACCTTCTGCTTCAAAACCATAATAATAAATTGGTGCATCAGACGTAATTTTACGCAATTCTGCATCTTCACCATAGACAAAAAGACCCTTGGTAATTTGTTTAGCATAGTCGTTAAAAGCATTGAAAACATCCTCTAGACTTGTGAAATAGTCTGGATGGTCAAAGTCAATGTTGGTGATAATAGAGTATTCTGGGTGGTAAGGCATAAAGTGACGCTCATATTCGTCAGATTCAAAGACAAAATATTTGGCATTGGCCGAACCACGACCTGTCCCATCTCCAATCAAGAAGCTGGTGTCTGTGATGTGAGACAAGACGTGAGACAACATACCTGTCGTTGAAGTTTTTCCATGCGCTCCTGCTACTCCCATGCTAACAAAGTCACGCATAAAGCTACCTAGGAACTCATGGTAACGTTTGTAGCTGATACCATTTTGGTCTGCATAGGCAATTTCGACGTTGTTATCTGGACGAAAGGCATTTCCAGCGATAATTTCCATATCACCGTCTAGATTCTTTTCATCAAAAGGAAGAATAGTAATTCCTGCCTGCTCAAGACCACGTTGAGTAAAGTAGTACTTCTCAACATCTGATCCCTGTACCTTATGCCCCATTTGGTGCAACATCAAGGCCAAGGCACTCATCCCTGATCCCTTAATTCCGATAAAATGATATGTCTTTGGCATGTTTTCTCCCCTATTCTGTCATTCTGGTCAGATTCAACTCTTGGGCAACCCGACGTTCTTGTTCTGTTTGTTTACTTTTTTTATTGTAGATTTGGCTCTTCTTTAGAAAATCATAGTTGTTTTTCTTTGGAGCAGGTGCTGACACTTCTTCATTCTTGGTAGGGATAGAATGAACTTCTTCCGCCAAGATATAATGAGACTGGGTCAATTTTTGGCTATATTTGACAAATTCACCAGGATTTTCCTTTTGGAAAGGCGCTGTCGGTTGACTGCCCTGTCTAACAAGGCCTGATTTAGAATGACGTCTCGCACGGCTGAAATCCTGAGTTAGATAGTTAGCAGAGCGTTTCTTTTTCAAGTCTGCACGCGCTTCTTCACGCGCCACCTCCGCATAGCTCTTTCCTTCTTTTTTTACCCCTAAAGGAGCTTTTTTAGGTTTCTCGACTTGCTTTTCAATCGGTTTTACTGGCGCCTCTTCAGTAATAGGAGACCATTCTAAATAATTTTTATCTCGATACTCACCCTTGATATTACTGATCAGATCAGACTCATCGTACAAGTTCATGACTGGCATCTCAGTCAGCATGACCTCGTCATCTGACACCAATGGAAATCGTTCTTGTTTCATTTTCTATTTCCTTTCAACACTTCATTATAGCGTATTGTCTTGATTTTTCAAGTGCTGGCTTCAGAAATTCCCAAAATTTCTCTAATTTCTGCTAGGCTGAGACTGCCACGTGACTCTGTTCCATCCAATACTTGTGACACCAGATGTTTCTTTTGTTCTTGGAGTTCCTGAATTTTTTCTTCAATGGTTCCCCTGGTCACCAAGCGATAGACCTCAACCGTTTCTTCCTGACCCATCCGATGGGCACGGCCAATAGCTTGCGCTTCCACCGCAGGATTCCACCAAAGGTCAACCAAAATCACTGTATCAGCACCTGTCAGGTTCAGACCGACACCACCAGCCTTGAGGGAAATCAGAAAGGCATCTCTTTCCCCTTGGTTAAAGGCCTTGGTCATGTCTTGTCTTTCCTTGGCTGGAGTTGAACCTGTAATTTTAAAGGAAGTCATGCCCAAGTCTGGCAGTTCTTGTTCTATTTTCTCCAACATTCCCTTGAACTGAGAGAAAATCAAGACACGGTGTCCACCGTCTACCACCTGTACCAGCAGGTCTCGGAGACTATCCAGTTTGCCACTAGCTCCCTGATAATCCTCCATAAAGAGGGCAGGGGTGTCACAGATTTGGCGCAAGCGCATCAGACCAGACAAGATTTCCACACGACTTCGCTGAAATTCCTGATCTGATACTTGAGCCAATCTATCTCTCATCTGTTGCAACTGGGCTAGGTAGATAGCCTTTTGCTGGTCTTCCAGTTCATTCTTATAAACTACTTCTATTAAGTCTGGCAATTCGGTCAGAACTTCTTCTTTCTTGCGCCTCATCACGAAAGGCTTGATAAACTGAGCCACGCGTTCAGCTGGCAATTTCATAAATTCTTTCTTGCTTGGCAAAAGTCCTGGCATGACGATTTGGAAAATAGACCACAGCTCACCTAGATGGTTTTCAATCGGTGTCCCTGACAGAGCAAAAACTGACGGCACCACAAACTGTCTCAAGGTCTGGGCAATCTTGGTCTGGGCGTTCTTCATGACCTGAGCCTCATCTAAGAAAAGGAAGTCAAAGGCCATCCCCTGATAAAGCTCACTGTCCTGACGGAAGGTAGCATAGCTCGTCACATAGATTTGATGGCTTTCAGCAAGAATCTCCTCACGACTAGCTTTCAAACCATGAACAACAGCCACATCCAACTGTGGGGCAAATTTCTGAAACTCATCTGCCCAGTTGTAAATCAAACCTGACGGTGCTAAAATCAAGACTCGACTTTCTTTTGTCACTTGACTGGTCAAAAAAGCAATGGTCTGCAGGGTTTTACCAAGTCCCATATCGTCAGCCAAAATCCCACCAAAACCATAGTGATGGAGCATCTGTAGCCAGCTGATTCCCTTTTCCTGATAATCTCGTAAGTCAGCCTGAACCTGAGTTGCTTGTCTAGGGAAGTCCTCTGGATGCGTCAAATCGTGAGCCAGATTCTGGAATTCTTGTGAAAAAGAAACACGGTCACGTCCTTCAAAGAGATGAGCTAAACTATAAGCCAAGGATTTCCGAGCCTGCAAGGAGCCATCTTTTAATTCAAATTGCCCCAGCTCCTGTAGATTTTGACGAATTTTCTTGGTTTCTTCATCGAAAAAGTAGACTTTATTAGACGAATCAATATAAAAATCTCGATTATCAACCAAGGCCTGCATAGCTTGGTCAATTTCCTCTTGGGCTATATCTTGAAAATCAAATTGAATTTCCAAGAGACCTCCCTTGGAAGTAATCTGCACTTGAGGGCTTGCTAGACTATAAAACTCTTCTAACTTGTCTGATAAATCAACATTTCCAAGTTTTTCAAAGACTGGAATGATTTCATGGAAGAAATGATAGACAGACTCTGCTTTTAAGGCCTGACGCCAAGATTGAAAATCTGCTTCAAAGCCCGCAGCCAAACAGACTTGGAAAATTCTTTCTTCTAAGTCCGTGTCACTTGAAAATGGTAATTCTTCTAGCTCTTGTCGGCTAGATACCTGTCTATTTCCATAATCAAACTGAATTTCTAAACGAATCCGATTATCTTCTTCCCTGTCAAAGTAAAAAGAGGGCGCAAAAGTTTTGATTTGTAGACGTTCTGGAGCTGAAACGGTACCCATCTGGATAAAAAGAGTCAGACAGGAGGCCAATTTGTCTCGATCACTGCTATCAAATTGCAGGTATTTCTTTCCTTGTTGACCCACAGGTAACACTTTAATTTCCTTGAGAAGACGCATCTGCTGGTCTGTTAAAAAATAAACCTGACCTTTATGGAAAAGTACTGCTCCCTGATAAAAGACATTGACCCTAGGACTCTCACTGATTTCCATTTCAAAATAGTCCGAGTATTCTGTTACTGTAAAGGCAAATAGATTGGCATCAGCATGCATATCCTGAAAAAGCAGGGTTTGGTAGCTATCCACTTGATGGTCAAATTGAAAATGGGGCAAGGCCATCAGTAAATTCACACCCTGCTCAAAAAAGGTCAGAGGGAAAAAGAGGTGCCGACCTTGGTTTTGGAAAAAGAGGTCTGGAACCAGCCCTTCCTCCGTTAGTCCGTGCAAGAAAGTCAAAAGTTCTTGGCTGGCCTCATCAAAAGCTTCCCAAGAAAGAGACTCCTCATAAATCTTGCCAATCATATACGACTTTCTCTGCTCGACAATCCTTAAAAAAAGTGGAATATCCCGAATGACATAGTATTTTTGGCTATTGATTTGGCCGATTCTCAGAGTCCACAAGATATGATTGGTTCCTGCTTCCACCTGACCCACAGCTGATAACTCATAGGCGCATTCTGATTTTGGAGATAAAATTCGATCCAAAAACTTGCCACCCAAGGTCACCTTGGTTTCAACGGCCTCTTTTTCTTCATGACCTTCTTCCAGACTCCACAAGATTTCCTGACCACGCTCATCATTTTTCAGAAAATGCTCTAGCGCTGCCAAATGCACACAGTAGCCCCTCTTTTGAAAAAAATCACAGGCACAAAAAACCAAATCATCCTCTAAACTATAGCGCAGTTCTTCTTCTGCAACGCGAGCATAGAGCCGATTGTTCTTTTCCTTGATGATATCAACCTTACCAGTTTCATAAAGGGCAACACCTTCGATACGAACTTTCCCCGGAATCAATTTAGCCATATTTTCACCTTTACCTTATCTGTTTATTATACCATATTTTCGCCTATGAAAATAGCCTTCTAGGAAGACTTTTCTCCTAGAAGGCTGGATTTTTAACATTTGGCAAAAGTAGCCACAATCCGCTGACAGACTTCTTGCAACAGAGATTTGGGCATAGCTATATTGATGCGGGCATGGAGACTTCCTTCCTCTCCAAAATCCAAACCACGGTTGAGGATAACCTTGGCTTCATTTCTCAACAACTCTTGCAATGTTTCATCAGTCAGGTCATAGGCTGAAAAGTCAAGCCAAATCAAGTAGGTACCTTGCGGTTTCATGACCTTGATTTTAGTCTCTTTTCCAAATAGATCCACCACATAATTGATATGGTCTTCAAAGACTTGCTTAAGTTCCTCTAACCAATCTTTACCGTATCGATAGGCAGCTTCTGTCGCCAAATAGCCCAAGCCTGAAATTTCATGCTGATTATTAGCCAACTGGCGTTTCTGGTAAGCCACTCTCAACTTAGGATTTTCAATGACGGCATAGGAATTTTTTGTCCCAGCAATGTTAAAGGTTTTAGTGGCACTGCTCAAGACGATAGCAAAATTTTTGAAGGCAGGATTGATGGTATTGAAAGACTGGTGTTTGTGACCAAAGAGGGTCAAATCTTGGTGAATCTCATCTGAAACTAACAAAACACCGTGTTTTTGGCAGAGTTGGCCAATCTTCTCCAACACTTCTTTTTCCCAAACACGTCCACCAGGATTGTGAGGGTTGCAAAGAATATAGAGTTTAACCTCCTCTTCCACCAAATCCTTTTCAAGTTGGTCAAAGTCAATCTCAAACAGACCATCCTTTTCCACTAAGGAATTAGTAATCAATCTACGATTGTTCAACTTGACACTGCGAGCAAAGGGTGGGTAGACAGGCGTGTTAATTAAAACCGCCTCGCCTTCTTTTGTAAAGGTTTGAATAGCTGTTGAGATGGCTGGTACCACACCCTCGATAAAAACAAGAGCCTCTTTGTCAAAGTTGTAACCGTATTGTGTAGCTTCCCACTTTTGAACTTCCTTAATTAAGTCTTCACTGGCATAGGCATAACCATAAACCAGTTGGTCTGCGTAAGTTTGCACGGCTTGGCGGATTTCAGGCAAGACCACAAAGTCCATATCCGCTATCCAAGCTGGTAGAACTTCACTATCCGTTTCTGTTTCTTTCCATTTATAGGTATGGTGCCCTAAACGGTTGGGCAGGCTTGTAAAATCATATTTTCCCATCTTTGTCTTATCCTTCTAAAGCTTGGCGCAAATCTGCAATCAAATCTCTAGCATCCTCAATCCCAATTGACAAGCGCAAGAGGTCATCTGTCAAACCATAAGAATGGCGCACTTCTGCTGGAATATCAGCGTGAGTTTGCGTCGTTGGATAAGTAATGAGACTTTCTACCCCACCCAAACTTTCCGCAAACGAGAAGACCTTGAGACTGTTCAAAATATGAGGAATGCGCGTTTCATCGACTACTTTAAAGGAAATCATCCCCCCACGACCAGTATAGAGAACCTCCTTGACTGCTGGAGAATCCTTCAAAAAGGCAACCACTTCTTGGGCGTTAGCTGTTGAACGCTCCATACGAAGAGACAAGGTCTTGAGACCACGAAGCAACTGGTAGCTGTCAAATGGGGACAAGACTGCCCCTGTTGTATTGAGATTGTAAAAAAGCTTCTCGTATAGTTCTAAACTATTGGTCACAACCACTCCAGCTAAGACATCATTGTGGCCTGCTAGATACTTGGTTGCTGAATGGAGAACCATATCTGCTCCATCTTCAATCGGACGTTGGTAGATAGGGCTATAGAAGGTATTGTCCACCACCACTTTGGCACCCTTAGCATGAGCCAATTTTGCTAGTTTTTCGATATCAAATTCCAACATTAAGGGATTGGTTGGGGTTTCGATATAGAGAACATCCACATCCTTTTCTAACTCGGCAATCAACTCTTCTTCTGTATTGGCATAGGTAAAATGGAAACGACCTTCCTGCTCCACTTGGTTAAACCAGCGAAAAGAACCACCGTAAAGATCACGCACTGCCAAGACCTTACTTCCTACTGGAAAGACGCTAAAGGCCAGTACAATAGCTGACATCCCTGAGCTAGTCGCTAGGGCATAGTCTGCTGACTCAATAGCCGCCAAGACTTCCTCAGCCTTACTACGAGTTGGATTTTTAGTGCGCGTATAGTCAAACCCAGTAGATCGACCAAACTCTGGATGCTGATAGGTCGTTGAAAAATGGAGCGGTGTCACCAATGCACCTGTCGCTTCATCTGACTTAATGCCCGCCTGGGCCAAAATTGTGTTAATGTGTAATTCCTTGCTCATACAATACCTCCAAATCTATAGTAACTATTGTACCACTTATTTTCATCAACTCATTTTCTTCTTTTCAAGAGCTAGCTATAGTTTCAAACTATATAAAAAGGGAGTTTTTCCTGCTCCCTTTAATAGACTATAAAATGGTGAATCTCAAAAGACACCTTCACTCTATCATTTGCTCCTGCACAAAACGAGCATAACGCTCATGATTTTCCAGTAGTTCCTTATGAGTTCCTGAGCCAGTGATTTTCCCCTCCTCTAAGAAGAAAATACAATCCACATCTTTTACCGTTGACAAACGATGCGCTATAATCACAACTGTCTTCTCCTTTAGTACAGAATAGAGGCTACTGATAATCGCATACTCAGAATCCGCATCAAGATTAGCAGTGGCTTCATCAAATATAAGAATTTCAGCATCTTTTAAGTAGGCTCTAGCTATTTGAAGTCTTTGGCTTTGTCCCCCTGACAAGAGTCGTCCGCGTTCACCAACCTCAGTATCTAGTCCCTCTTTCATGGAGCGAATCTCATCACCTAGTGATACTAAGTCTAGCACTTTCATCAATTCATCATCAGTTACTAAGCGATTCAAACCGAGACAAAGATTGTCACGAATACTGCCAGATAAGACTGCATTATTTTGTGAAACCCAAGCGATTTTACTTCTCCATTCTTTTAAGTTAAAATCATATATACTTGATTGCTCCATTAGAATATCTCCTGAAAGCGGTTTATAAAACCGCTCTAACAAACGCACAATCGTTGATTTTCCTGATCCAGATGGTCCAACAAAAGCAATTTTTTGCCCCTTGAAAATGGAGAAAGTAATATCCTTTAAGACAGGTCGATTTTCATCATAACCAAAATAGACATGGTTAAAATTCAACCCTTGTCCTGATACCGATTTTCCTCCCTCAAATTTTTCTTTAGGAACTGCAAGCAAGTTCTCCAGTGCAACTGAAGATCCCTTACTCCTAGAATAAACAGTTACAAAATTAGCTATATTACTAATAGGATTAAGTAATTGAAAGAGGTAAATCAAAAACGAAACCAAGGTTCCCACAGATATATATCCTGCGCTGACCCGATAACCCCCATAGGTTAGCATCACAGCTATAGTCGCAAAGATAAATAAGAGAGCAAACGGGGTCTCAAAAGAAGTAATCCTATCTGATTTCAGTGAATTGTTTTGTACCCTTTCAATACAATTATCCAAAACATCCTGTACACTTTTCTCTGCTTGGTTAGTCTTAATTAATTCATGTTCTTGAATCTTTTCAGTCAATTGCCCTGTTAAAAATCCGATTTCCTCTTGTAAACGACGACTATACTTTTCACTGATATTGGAAAGGGGCAAGATAATAAACATCATACAAGGAAGAGTGATGAATAAAAGTAGAGAAAGATTCCAATCAAGACTAAATAAGACTATGATGGAACCAAGTACCATAACTAAACTCAAAATAATATTTGGGAAAGTCGTAATTAAAAACTCACGAATGACACTCGTGTCATTGACAATGGCAGAAGTCAACTCCCCACTTTGGCTCTTATCAAAGAAGGATTTCTCTGCATAAATCAACCCCTCTATCACTTTTTTCCTGATTTTTGCTATCTTTTTTTCACCCGATTGACTAAACAGATAGTAACCAATAGAAGAAAACAAGGCTTGACCAATAAAAATCAAAAACGATTGAAATACTTTGGAACCTATATTTTCAATAGAACTCCCATCTATTAAACCCTTTAAGATAAGGGGAAGCAACAAAGCAAGTAGACTAGACAGAACAAGTAAGAAACTCCCCATAATCACCTTAGTATCTACTCTTAATAATTTTAATTTCATAAATACTCCTTATAATATTTCAACGGATAAAGTCGGGAATAACTCAATTTGAGGATAAAATCTAATAAATCTTCCTATAACAAAACGCATAACATCTAGGATTTTATATACCTGATATTATGCGTTTTTAAGCACAAAGACTTCTTACACAAACTTATCTACAATTAGATTTTATTTGACATGTTTTGCCAATTCTTCTTGGGCTTTTTTATTGGATTCTTCTTTTTCTTTCAACCATTTTTCTCTGGCTTTTGCATATTCGTCTGTTGTGACAATCTTATCTTGTACTTTGAGGTATTTATATGATTCAACCCCTTTATTACCAGCCAATGAATAAGGTGCTGAGAAAGGAACTGTTTTTCTCAAGCTAGGCGTTCCACCTAATGAAACATTTGGAATCGCTAGAGAACTATCTATCAACCATGCTTGAATATCAGCATATTTCTCATAACGTTTGGCTGGGTCTTGCTCCTTATTAGCCTCTTCCAACATTTGAGTATAAGTGTCAAGTCCAACTGCCTTAGCCTTGTCGTTGGCTTCACCAGGCTCGAGTCCAAGATTTTGTAGAACCCCACCATTCTTGACACTAAAGATATCAAGATAGGTTGATGGATCTAAGTAGTCAGGACCCCAACCACCATTGTAAAGGTCATAATCTTTTTGAGCTGCTGTTTGAGCAAAGTAACTTGAGTTATGATAGTCCTCTGTTGATAACTGTTGGATATCAATAACGACGTTCTCCGTACCTAAAGCTGCTTCAATAGATTGCTTCATAGAGCTTACTTCTTGAATCCCCTTCTTAGAAGCTTGGTCAACTGTCGCATCCAAATGAATAGGGAATTGAACTCCCTTAGCTTCTAGCTCTTTCTTGGCCTCAGCAAATTTAGCCTTGGCTTTCTCAGGATTGTAATAAGGGTCTTGACCATCCGCAAAGTTGATACCTTGCCATTCCTTACCATAATTGACCATCTTAGAGGCTACTACTTCACCAAAGTCTTTTCCCTTGATACTTACAAAGGTTGGAGGAACAACCAAGTTACGCAAAATCTTAGTCGCTCCGTCTTCTCCCTGAGTTTGAGCCCCATAGGCTGTACGATCATAGGCAAAGTTAATAGCTTGACGGAAGTTTTTATTAAGAACTGCTTCCTGAGCTGATTTCTTTTCAATGTCGGTCGTCTTAGAAGTAAATTTATAAGCTTGTCTATCTAGGTTAAAATTCCAGTAATAAGACGTAGCAGTCTGCATACTGTAGATGATATCATCTTTGTATTTTTCTTTAATCCCTTCAAAACTTGAACTATTTGGATAGAGACGAGCGTAGCTATAGGCTCCGTCTGTAAAATTACGAACAAGAGCATCTTGGTCACTACCATCATAGTAGGTCAATTTAACATCATCTACAAAGACATTTTTAGCATCCCAGTAGTTAGGATTTTTCTTGTATTCGATGACAGATTTTGAAACAAAAGCTTTCATCAAGAAAGGTCCACTGTACAAAATATTAGCAGGGTCTACCTTGCCAAAATCATCCCCTTTTGATTTTAGGAAATCCGCATTGACTGGGAAAAGAATGGTTGATGTCGTTTTTGAGTTCCAGTAAGGTTCTGGTCGAGCCAAGGTGTATTGAACCGTTTGGTCATCAAGAGCCTTGACACCGACAGTTGAAAAGTCGCTTGTTTTACCAGTGATATAGTCATCCAAACCTGCAACAGAGTCCTGCACTAGATACAAGGCTTCTGATTTTTTATCAGCCGCATATTGCAAACCTGTCACAAAATCTTGGGCAGTTACAGGAGCATATTCTTCTCCCTCAGAAGTAAACCACTTGGCATCCTTACGAAGTTTGTAGGTATAGGTCAAACCGTCCTTAGAAACACTCCAATCCTCTGCCAAGGATGGCACATAGTTCCCATATTGGTCATTTTCCATGAGACCATCTACCAGGTTGGTCACAATATCATTTGTTGTTGCGCGGTTTTCTGCTAGATAGTTCAAACTAGATGGATCACTTGAATAAACATAGTTATAGGTTTTTGATCCTGTGCTAGAATTTCCACACGCGCTCAATAAAATTCCTGTACCCAGGACAAGACCTGCCAAGGTTAGATATTTGCTCTTAGACTTTTTCATTTCCAGAACCTCCTGATTTAAAGATTTGTTTTATTATACAACGTTTAGTTTGTTTAGTCAATGTTTTTGTCCAAAAAAATCGAAAAAGGCCTCATCTTCTACTCTTAAAAGATAATTTTAGCTGTTTTGACGCTAAAAAAAGGAATAAGTTTCAAGTTCTCCTAAAAGATTGTTCAACTTATTCCTTTTATTTATAAATGCTATCTTAAGAAAACTTAAATTTTGCTCGCAACTGGGCAGCTTTGGCCTGTCCAATAACCTTATCTAAGAGACGAGTATAGAGACTCATGAATCCGTAGAGTCCACCCCCCATGGCACCGACAAGAGCTACATAAAAGAAGCTCCACAAACGTCCACTTGGTTGGAAGAAAAATCCTAACAGCCACTGGATGGTTCCTATTAACAGAAACATGACTAGGGTCAGCAAACTGATTAAAATGGTTCGCTTCACAATCACCTTGCGCTTAACACCCGTTACTTTACAAATATCCCGATACATCAAGACGTTAGGAATGATAAGAGCGATGGTTGTTGAAATCAAGGGACCATAACTGTGGAAAAGGGCGATGGTAGGCAGTTGCAAGACCAGCTTGGCAATAGAACCATAGATAAAATAGAGAACGGCCTTGCGGTTGCGGAACATGGCTTGAAGCATGGGGGACAAGACCATGTACAAGCCTAAAATAATAGACTGCAAAACTGCAAAGACAAATAAGCCCATAGCCAAACTGTCTGGCTTGCCATAGAAGACTGTATAAAGAGGTTCTCCTACCATAACCACTCCAACCGTTGCTGGTAGCAAGAACATAAAGAGTAGGGTGAGACTGTCCTGAACGAGACGAGAAGCTGCCTTCAAGTCCCCCTTGACATAGTTTTCTGTCAAAAGCGGCAAGCCTACACTCCCAATCGAAACCCCAACAGAAATCAAAATCATCGTGATTTTATTAGGATTGGCTGAGAAATAAGAAAACATGATAACCAAGTCCTCATTGCTGTAGTTGGTAAACCAGCTCATACTATTGATAAAGGTCAGCTGGTCCAAAATCTGGAAGAGCTGGATGGCAGACCCTGTCAAGATAAAAGGAATGGCTTCCTTAATGGTATCGATCAAAAGATGCTTGCTGTTAATCTTATCCCCTGTTTCAAGGACTCTTTTGAGTAAGCCTTCTTGGGCAAGGAAATAAATCAAAACTGCAAAACTAGCTACCATGCCGACAAAGGCAGCAAAGGTGGATTGGGTAACCGCTACTAGGTAATCTCCTGAACCAAGTTTCATAATGATAAAGGTTGCTAGGAGCATCCAGATAACACGAATGACCTGCTCAGCAATTTGGCTCATGGCATAAGGTTTGAGATTATTCATCCCTTGGAAAAATCCTCGGATAACACTCATAGACGGGAAAATCAAGACTCCCCAAGCCAAGCTTTGCATGATTGGGATCAAGTCTTTGCCCACGCCAGACAAGTCTGCTAGCCAAGGAGCAAAGAGATACAAAACTAAAGCAAAAACGAGGCCAAGTCCTGTCATAAATCCTAAAAAGCTCCGAATCAGGGCAAAGCTATGCTCTTCTTCTCGCATGGTATTGTACTTGGCAACTTGCTTGGCCACCGCAACTGGAATCCCTGCTGTTGAAACCAGCAAGAACCAGGCATAGATATTGTAGCCCATGGTAAAGAGACCATTTGCCGTAGCTGCATAAGATCCCATCCAGATGTACCAAGGGATAATATAGATGGCCCCAAGCAGGCGACTGATAAAGTTACTAGCCGTTAGCCAAGCAGTCCCCCGTAACATCTGGGCCTGCTGGTGATTGTTTTCGTGCGACATAGATTCCTCATTCAATTTTGATAACTAGGAAACACTCCTTATCTTCCATTATAAACTTTTCCTTGTTACTTGTAAATTTGCGACTTTCGGTTTACAATAGAAAGTATGATAAAGATTGAAACCGTATTAGATATATTAAAGAAAGATGGTCTCTTCCGCGAGATTATCGACCAAGGACATTATCACTACAACTACAGCAAAGTTGTTTTTGATAGCATTAGTTACGACAGCCGAAAAGTAAAAGAAGACACTCTTTTTTTTGCAAAAGGTGCTGCCTTTAAAAAAGAATACCTTCTTTCTGCTATAACACAAGGCTTAGCTTGGTATGTAGCTGAAAAAGACTACGAAGTCGGTATCCCTGTCATCATTGTGAACGATATAAAGAAAGCCATGAGTTTGATTGCCATGGAGTTCTATGGTAATCCACAGGAAAAACTCAAACTCCTTGCCTTTACTGGTACTAAGGGTAAGACAACAGCAGCCTATTTCGCTTATAACATCTTATCTCAAGGGCATCGACCTGCTATGCTCTCGACTATGAATACAACTTTAGATGGCAAGACTTTCTTTAAGTCTGCATTGACAACTCCTGAGAGTATTGACCTCTTTGACATGATGAATCAAGCTGTGCAAAATGACCGTACCCACCTCATCATGGAAGTCTCCAGCCAAGCCTATCTGGTCAAACGTGTCTATGGTCTAACCTTTGATGTGGGAGTTTTCCTCAATATCAGCCCAGACCATATCGGCCCTATTGAACACCCTAGCTTTGAAGACTACTTCTACCACAAACGTCTCTTGATGGAAAATAGCCGAGCAGTCATCATTAATAGTGACATGGACCACTTTTCTGTCTTAAAAGAACAAGTGGCAGATCAAGACCATGATTTCTATGGTAGCCAATCAAATAATCAAATCGAGAATTCCAAAGCCTTTAGTTTTTCAGCTACAGGTAAACTCGCTGGAGATTATGATATCCAACTCATTGGCAACTTCAACCAAGAAAATGCCGTTGCTGCTGGACTTGCTTGCCTCCGTCTCGGAGCTAGTCTTGAGGACATCAAAAAAGGAATTGCTGCAACCCGCGTTCCTGGTCGTATGGAAGTCCTGACTCAGAAAAATGGAGCCAAGGTATTCATCGATTACGCCCACAATGGGGATAGTCTGAAAAAACTCATCAATGTGGTTGAAACTCATCAAACTGGAAAGATTGCTTTGGTTCTGGGTTCAACAGGAAACAAGGGAGAAAGTCGTCGTAAGAACTTTGGCCTCCTCCTCAATCAACATCCTGAGATTCAAGTCTTTTTGACTGCTGATGACCCCAACTATGAAGACCCAATGGCCATTGCAGATGAAATCAGTAGCTACATCAATCATCCTGTTGAAAAAATTGCGGATCGCCAAGAGGCCATCAAGGCAGCTATGGCTATCACAAATCACGAATTAGATGCTGTCATTATTGCTGGTAAGGGAGCTGATTGCTACCAAATCGTCCAAGGAAAGAAAGAAGCCTATCCAGGAGATGCAGCCGTAGCAGAAAATTATTTATAAGAATAGAAAAAATCAAGGGAAAATAAAACCCCTGATTTTTTACTATTATTTAGTAAAAACGTTTTTCAAACCTTCAACGGCACCTTCTACAGCACCTTTAGCGTCTTCTACAACGTCTTTTGCCTTAGCAACTGTTTTTTCAACAGCTCCTTCAAGTTCTGTCTTGCTGTCTCCAGTAACTTTACCAAAACCTTCTTTGACAACGCCTGTTGCTTGTTCCAATTTGTTTTCAAGTGACATATGATTGTCTCCTTTAGTTTTATTCCGATATGTGTTATCGGTTACATTAGTATAAACTTATCGATAGATAAAGTCAAACAATGTGCTCAGAAAAAGCAATCACACTAAATAGAAAGTTAATCTCTCCTTGTCAAAATCGACAGCCAACTCATACTTTCCATCTTCATTTTGGACTATATAACCTAGGACGACCAAACTATCCACAAAGATGTCTCGGCGTTTCTGCATCAGTTGATCTTTTTTGAGAAATTTTAGCAAAAAAGTTGTCATGTATTTGAGGGCATACTCAGGATTAACATCTCCTAAAATGTCATAGAGTTCCTGCTGTTTTTCTGTCAAAGGATACTGATGTTTGACCTTGTAGAAATAATTAGACAAGGTCATTTTTGATCTCGCAAAGTCCGTCTTTTCAACTAAAATAGCTGCATTGGTTTGATTGCGCAATTCCGTCTCAAAACTCTTCTGTAACAAGGCTTGATAGATCGGACTAGCTTCGCTGACAAAAATCTCTTGATCCAGTTCAAGACTATCGAGTGATTCAAGCATAGGAAGACTAAGGTAATAACGCTTATTTTCTCGTAGAATCAAACCTGCCTTTATATACTCTTCCATGAGTTTATCAACTGCATCATCTGGAAATTGAGCCTTAATTTCCCGTAGAATCACATCATCATGCTGGTCCAGATAGCGGATCAATTCTCTAAAAAATGGCTGTCTAGTCAAACGAGATGGATTAAAAATCTGAATCATGAAGATTCCTTTCTTTACATTGTAATAGAGGCGATGTTGCCAATTGACTGGGATTGGTCCCAGCTTGGTTCAGAGGCACAGGCAGACCTAGTTCTCTGTAATACTCTCTCCAAAAGTCACTAATCTCCTGCTCCCCATCCCCAAATTTCATGGGTATGGTTTCAAAAATCGGTAGGATTTCTGCCATGTACTGGGAACAGTAAAAACCTTCTCCATCTGGATAGAAAGAAGCATTGTAGGGAGCTCCAAGATGTTTACAAGCTCTTTCCTTCACCGAATGGATATCCATTTCTGGGTAAACATAGATGTCGTACAAATGATTGGGCTCAAAGAAGTCTGCTGGTTCTTGACAGACTACACCAAATTTTCCACTAGCATGGTAAATCATCCCATCCAAATAAATGGCAACATGGTTATAGTTGCCTGTGGAAGTCTGGATGGCCTGTCCCATATCTGAAAGATCCCTCACAAAAATTAAATCACCATTTTCTAACATGCTTCACTCCTAGAAAAAAAGGAGCTGAAACTCCTTTCGATATAAGGCAAACTATCCTTTCCGATTTTGAACTGACACTCAAAATCTTAAGCATTGAAGCTTTCAGTCAATTGAGGTACCACTTGTTTCTTACGTGAAACGGCACCAGCAAGGAAGGCGTGGTTGTCTGCAAGTTTAAAGTTGAAAGCTGCTTCAACCTTGCCCATATTAGCACCAAGTGCTAGGATTTCTGAGTTTGAGTTGACGATGTCTGTAATCATCAAGACAAAGTCAGAGTAGCCGTTTGCTGTGTTGGCAGCTTGCATTGCAGCTTCAATTTCTGCTTGGCGTTCCAATACTTCCGCGATGTCCACTGTGTTTACTTGGGCAACACGGACATTATTTCCATTGAGTTCAAAAGTCTTAGCATCGATGTCAATCAATTCGTCAGCAGATTTGCTAGCCAAGTTTGTACCAGCTTTCAGCATAGCCAAGCCATACTCTTCCAAGTTTACACCAGCCAATTCAGCCAATTCAGGAGCAATAATCTTATCTGTTGGATGTGTTGTTGGTGATTTCAAAAGAAGGGTATCTGAAATCAAACCTGAAAGCATCAAACCAGCAATCTCTTTAGGCACAGCTACACCATGTTCTTTGAACATACGATAAACGATTGAAGACGCTGAACCAACTGGCTCCAAACGCATGTAGAGTGGGCTTGCAGTTTCAAAGTTAGCCACACGGTGGTGGTCTACAACACCATAAACTTCTACTTCAGCGATATCTGATACAGATTGTTGGAATTCATTGTGGTCAGTCAAGATAACTTGCTCTGCTCCTTCTGCTTTGGCAGAAGTAATAACACGCGGTGCTTCTACACCAAAATAGTTCAAGACAAAGGCTGTTTCTTCATTTGGAGTTCCAAGAGCAACAGCTTCCGTATCCAAACCGTAAGCTTCTTTTGCAAGGTAGGCAAAGGCTACAGATGACCCGATGGCATCTGAGTCTGGATTTTGGTGACCAAATACTAGAATCTTAGACATGATAATACCTCATTTTGTTTATTCTCTTTATTGTAGCATTTTTTTCGCTTTTTGACAAAAGTAAGAGGAGTCAAAGGACTCCCCGCTACTCTTCAAAATAACTGAGTAAATTTCTATCTTGATTTTCAGATAAAAATCTTTCCTTCTGTGGTCGTTTCTTACGCTTGAGAAGGGCTTCTGCCGACATGGCTTCTTCCTTACTGGCAAAACCTTGAGCATAGATGAGTTTGACTGGCAAGCGTACTCGTGTGTATTTGGCTCCCTTCCCACTATTATGGACAGCGAGGCGTCTCTTCACATCAGTCGTATAGCCTGTATAGTAGGATCCGTCACGGCACTCCAGCACATACATATAAGCCTTATAATCCATAATAAATCTCTTCGAGTTCCGGCGTATAAGAGCCATCATCATTGTGAACAATGAGAGGTGGTAAGACCTTAAAGCCACTTGTTGAACCATCCTTGATAGCTTCAATCAAGAGCATATTGGCTTCCTTTTCCTTTTTTGGATAGACAAATTGCAGACGCTTAGGGGCTAGATTATGCCGTTGTAACGTATCCAAAATATCCAGAAGTCGATCAGGACGATGAACCATGGCCAAACGCCCATTAGATTTGAGAATACTCTGGGCACTACGACAGATTTCCTGCAAATTGGTCGTGATTTCATGTCGCGCCAAGAGATAATGTTCACTCTCGTTCAGGTTTGAATGAGGATCCACCTTGAAATAGGGCGGATTACACAAAATCATATCCACCTTACTTCCCTGGATATAAGCAGGCATATTTTTCAAATCATCACAGATGACCTCCATCTGCTCTTCCAAACCATTCAAACGGACAGAGCGTTCAGCCATATCCGCCAAACGCTCCTGAATCTCAACAGCCAAAATCTGTGCCTGAGTACGAGTGCTAGCAAATAGCCCCACCGCTCCATTCCCAGCGCAGAAATCCACTATCAAGCCCTTTTTAGGAAAACGTGGAAAACGTGACAAGAGAACACTATCCACCGAATAGCTAAAAACCTCTCTATTTTGAATGATTTTAATATCTGTTGAGAAGAGCTGGTTAATTCGCTCCCCTGATTTTAATAATTGTTCTTCTTCCATGGTTCTATTATAGCAGATTTATATTAACATTACAAAAAATATAAAATTCTAAACTACTTCTTCTTTTTTAAATAGTGCAAGGCTTCTCTAGTCCAAATTGGCATCATTCGTTTAAGAGGCGCAAAGCCGTAGTTAAAACGGTCGCTTGAAAAGCGTCTCCGTCTCGGAAACTGGTGCTTTTCTTCCTCCAAAGTGCGGATAGAAAGACTTGCTTTCCCTGTAAATTCATCTAAATCCACTACCTGAACTTGAACCTCTTCATCGACTTTCAAGGCTTCATGAATATTTTCAATAAAGCCTGTCCGAATCTCTGAAATGTGAATCAGCCCCGTATCACCTGTCTCTAGCTCAACAAAGGCACCGTAGGGCTGAATCCCTGTAATACGGCCCTTTAGCTTATCACCGATTTTCATCTTAGTCCTCGATTTCAATTGTTTCAATCACAACATCTTCAACTGGCTTGTCCATAGCCCCTGTTTCAACAGCAGCGATTGCATCCAAAACAGCGTAAGAAGCTTCATCAGCTAGCTGACCAAAAACAGTATGACGGCGGTCTAGGTGAGGAGTTCCTCCTTGGTTGGCATAGATTTCCGCAATCGGTTCTGGCCAACCACCACGAGCAATTTCTTTCTTAGAATAAGGTAGGTGTTGGTTTTGCACGATAAAGAACTGGCTGCCGTTAGTATTTGGACCAGCATTGGCCATAGAAAGGGCACCCCGGACATTGTAAAGTTCTTCTGAGAATTCATCCTCAAAAGATTCGCCGTAGATGGACTCGCCACCCATACCAGTTCCAGTTGGGTCTCCACCTTGAATCATAAAGTCCTTGATAATACGGTGGAAAATGACACCATCATAGTAACCATCTTTTGCAAGAGCTACAAAGTTAGCTACTGTTTTAGGAGCATGTTCAGGGAAAAGTTTAATACGCAAGTCTCCGTGATTGGTCTTAATAGTCGCGATAGGACCTTCTACTGTTTCAATGTCTACTTGTGGGAAATGCAATTCTTTTTCTACCATACCAAATCCTTCTAAGGCATCAAAAATGCCATCTTCTTCTAGTGCTTTTGTAATATAATCTGCTTTTTCTTTGATCTTATCATGAGAAATTCCCATTGCAACGCTGATTCCAGCATAATCAAAGAGTTCCAAGTCGTTGAGGCCATCTCCAAAAACCATGACGTTCTCTGGTTTCAAGCCAAGATGTTCCACAACCTTTTCCACCCCCGTCGCTTTGGAGCCTGAAATCGGCACAATATCAGACGAATGCTCATGCCAACGAACCATGCGAAGTTTGTCTGAGAGACTGTCAGGCAAGTGCAAGTCATCTCCTTTATCTTCAAAAGTCCACATCTGATAGATATTTTCTTTTTCATGGAAATCAGGATCTACATCTAAATCGGGATAAATTGGATTGATAGCTTCACTAATCATATCGGTACGAGTCGACAATTTGGCATCATGACTCCCAACCAAGCCATACTCTATTTCCTCTTGCTTAGCCCAAGAAATATACTCCTCAACATCTGACTTCTCAATCTGATGTTGATAAATAACCTGACCTTTTTTATCTTCGATATAAGCCCCATTTAAGGTCACAAAAAAGTCAGGATTCAGTTCACGAATCTCTGGTACAACACCAAAAATCCCCCGTCCAGAAGCAATACCTGTCAAGATTCCTTTCTCACGTAATTGCTTAAAAACAGTTGGGATTGAAGACGGAATAAAACCTGTCTTGGAATTTCGCAATGTATCATCAATATCAAAAAAGACAATCTTAATCTTTTTTGCCTTGTATCTTAATTTGGCATCCATCTCACTACCTCTTTCAATCTAACTCTTTCCATTATACCATAAAGTAGCTAAATCCCCTATTTTCAAAGAAATTCGCCATCTCTTATTCGAACTTCTTTGATAAGTACAGAACTAAATCATCATTATTTTGAATAGTAGCATTCATTTCCAAGGGTTGATTTCGATACCAGACACCTGTCCCATCTGGAATGTAGCCCCGTCTGATATACAATCTCTGGGCAGGTCCATAGCCTGAGTGCAAACCTACACCCAACGTCACTTTGTCTGAAAAAAACTTAACTCGATTTTCTGCCTCTTCTAGCAGTTGACTCCCAATCCCTTGATTTCGAAAAGGCTCAAACACATTAAAATCTGATAATTCTGGATAGACTTCTGCAAAAGGACCATGTTTAGCAGAGGGCAAAATGGTAACGTAGCCCGCTACAGCACCATCAATCTCTGCAACTAAGACTTCTCTCTCCCCACTTTCCTGTTCCAGAAAATATCTAGCCAAAATTTCCTCTCTACCAGGCCAACCTTGATTCATAAATCCATGAGATAAGGATTCAATATCAGACTTAATCATATTTCTAATCGTACAATTCATCTTTGACTTACCCACCTTTACTCTTTCTATTACTATTATAGCACGCCAAGGTCAGAAAAAAACTATCTCGTGAAAAAAGACCCGTCGGGGTCTTAATTCACTTTCTTGTTTTCAAGCTCATGAAAAAGAGGTCCACTGGACCTGAAAAAAAGACCCAACCGGGTCTTTTCTTTAATCTTCGTTTACGAAAGGCATCAAAGCCATTACGCGAGCGCGTTTGATAGCTGTTGTTACTTTACGTTGGTTTTTAGCTGAAGTTCCTGTTACACGACGAGGAAGGATTTTCCCACGTTCTGAAACGAAACGGCTAAGAAGCTCAGTATCTTTGTAATCAACATATTCAATTTTGTTTGCTGCGATGTAATCAACTTTTTTACGGCGTTTGAATCCGCCACGACGTTGTTGAGCCATGTTTTTTCTCCTTTATAATTTTAGTTGTCCATTAGAATGGTAAATCATCATCTGAAATATCCAATGGATTTGTTGCTCCAAATGGATTTTCATCACGTGAAAAGTCTGGCACTGAATTTGTAGGTGCTGAATAGTTTGCAGTTGGGGCAGAGTAAGCTCCACCTGTATGACCTTCACGCACACTACGGCTTTCCAACATTTGGAAATTCTCAGCCACGACTTCTGTCACGTAGACACGTTGTCCTTGCTGGTTATCGTAACTACGAGTCTGGATACGGCCTGTCACCCCGATAAGTGAGCCTTTTTTAGCCCAGTTAGCAAGGTTTTCAGCCTGTTGGCGCCACATAACGACATTGATAAAATCAGCCTCACGTTCGCCATTTTGACTCTTAAATGTACGGTTTACTGCAAGAGTAAAAGTCGCAACTGCTACATTTGATGGGGTATAACGCAACTCAGCGTCACGTGTCATACGCCCTACAAGTACAACATTGTTAATCATAGTTTACCTTCTTACGCGTCAGTTTTGACGATCATGTGACGAAGAATGTCAGCGTTGATTTTTGAAAGACGGTCAAACTCTTTAAGAGCTGCATCGTCGTTTGCTTCAACGTTAACGATGTGGTAAAGTCCTTCACGGAAATCTTTGATTTCGTATGCAAGACGACGTTTTTCCCAAGTTTTTGATTCAACAACAGTTGCACCGTTGTCAGTCAAAATAGAGTCAAAACGTGCTACCAAAGCGTTTTTAGCTTCTTCTTCAATGTTTGGACGAATGATATAAAGAATTTCGTATTTAGCCATTGATATGTTCCTCCTTTTGGTCTAATGACCCCAAGACTTTGCAAGGGGTAAGTGAGGTTCGCTCACAATAAACTATTATACTAGAAAAAAATTTTTTACGCAAGTAAAAACTCTGGAATTCGAAAAAACGCCACATGGGCGTTTTCCTGTTCTTATGGTTTAATACGGTGTAACATACGTGGGAATGGAATGGCTTCACGGATATGTTTTGTTCCTGCTGCGAAGGTTACCATACGCTCGATACCGATACCAAATCCACCGTGTGGAACTGTACCGTATTTACGAAGGTCAAGGTAGAATTCATACTCTGTACGGTCCATGCCAAGTTCATCCATCTTAGCGACAAGGGAATCATAGTCTTCCTCACGCATAGAACCACCGATGATTTCTCCGTAACCTTCTGGAGCAAGCAAGTCTGCACAAAGCACGCGCTCTGGATTTCCAGGAACTGGTTTCATATAGAAGGCCTTGATGGCTGCTGGGTAGTTCGTGACAAAAGTTGGCACACCAAAGTGGTTTGAAATCCAAGTTTCATGTGGTGAACCAAAGTCATCACCATGCTCAAGATGTTCGTAGTCAGCGTCTTCATCATTCTCATGTTCTTGCAAGAGGTCAATGGCTTGATCGTAAGTGATACGTTTGAATGGCTCTGCAATGTAGCGTTTCAAGAGCTCTGTATCACGTTCCAAGGTTTCCAAGGCTTGAGGCGCACGGTCAAGAACACCTTGTAGAAGAGCTTTCACATAAGCTTCTTGCAAGTCAAGCGACTCATCATGTGTCAAGTATGAGTACTCTGCATCCATCATCCAGAACTCGGTCAAGTGACGGCGCGTTTTTGATTTTTCAGCACGGAAAACTGGACCAAAGTCAAAGACACGACCAAGAGCCATAGCACCTGCTTCTAGGTAAAGCTGACCTGATTGGCTCAAGTAGGCTGGCGTCCCGAAGTAGTCCGTTTCAAAGAGTTCTGTTGAATCTTCTGCCGCATTTCCTGAAAGAATTGGGCTGTCAAATTTCATGAAACCGTTCTTGTCAAAGAACTCATAAGTTGCATGGATAATAGCGTTACGGATTTGCATCACGGCCACTTGCTTACGAGAACGGAGCCACAAGTGACGGTTGTCCATCAAAAAGTCTGTACCGTGTTCTTTTGGTGTGATTGGGTAGTCTTGAGATTCACCGATCACTTCGATGTCTGTGATGTCCAACTCATAGCCAAATTTAGAACGTTCGTCCTCTTTGACAATACCTGTCACATAAACAGACGTTTCTTGGCTCAAGCGTTTGATGACATCAAACTTCTCAAGTCCTACTTCTTCACCAAATTTTTCGACAAAGTTTGGTTTAAAAGCCACACCTTGGAAGAAGGCTGTTCCATCACGCAATTGCAAGAAGGCAATTTTCCCTTTTCCTGATTTGTTGGCAACCCAAGCGCCAATCGTCACTTCCTGACCAACATAGTCTTTTACATCAATAATCGTTACACGTTTTGTCATTATTTTTCCTTTTTCTTTTTTATTCTTTATGGCAAACCACTTCTATATTGTTCCCATCTGGGTCAATCACAAAAGCAGCGTAGTAAATCGGATGCTCACTGCGATAATCAGGAGCCCCATTGTCTCGCCCACCTGCCTCTAAACCAGCCTCATAACAAGCCTGAACTTCTTCCTTATTTTCTGCTAAAAAAGCAAAGTGAATAGGATCTTGTGTCCCCTGAGCCAGCCAAAAATCACCACCAGGATGAGGGCTGTTCGGGGCAAGAAAACTGATTAGAGAACTAGTCTTAAAAGCCAATTTATAGCCCAAAGGAGCGAGAAAACTCTTATAAAATCCTTCTGAAATTTGTAAATCCTTTACCTTAATCTCAAAATGATCAATCATTCTCACTACCCATAAATGCTTTCAAGCGTTTAACTGCTTCTTTAAGCGTGTCTAGGTCTGTCGCATAGCTGAGGCGGACATTTTCTGGTGCTCCGAATCCTGCTCCTGTTACCAAGGCCACTTCGGCTTCTTCTAGGATAGCGGTTGTAAAATCTGTCACATCTGTATAGCCTTTCATCTCCATAGCTTTTTTGACATTTGGGAAGAGATAGAAAGCTCCTTGCGGTTTGAGCACTTCAAATCCTGGCACCTCAGCAAGAAGGGGATAGATGGTATTGAGACGTTCCTCAAAAGCCTGACGCATGCTTTCTACAGTATCTTGCTCACCTGATAGAGCCTCAACTGCTGCATACTGGGCTACTGCTGACGGATTCGAAGTTGTTTGACCTGCAATCTTGGACATGGCAGCAATAATGTTTGCTTCTCCAACGGCATAGCCAATCCGCCAACCTGTCATGGCATAGATTTTAGACACACCATTGATGACCACTGTTTGCTTGCGAATTGCCTCAGATAGGCTAGAAATCGGTGTGAACTCATGACCATTATAGACCAAGCGCCCATAGATATCATCTGCTAGAATGAGAATATCCTTTTCTACAGCCCAGTTTCCGATTGCCAAGAGTTCCTCACGGGTGTAAATCATACCTGTCGGATTGGATGGCGAATTCAGCACCAAAACCTTGGTCTTGTCTGTGCGAGCTGCTTCTAACTGCTCTACGGTCACCTTAAAGTGATTATCTTCCTTAGCAGGAACAAAGACTGGCACACCTTCTGCCATCTTGACCTGGTCTCCATAGCTTACCCAGTAGGGGGTTGGGATGATAACTTCATCACCTGGATTGACCACAGCCATAAAGAAGGTATAGAGAGAATATTTGGCTCCAGCAGCGACTGTCACTTGATTTGGCGCTACAGAATAGCCGTAAAAGCGTTCAAAGTAAGTATTGACCGCTGCCTTGAGCTCTGGCAGGCCTGAGGTTACTGTATAAAAAGAAGCACGCCCATCTCGAATCGATGCAATGGCGGCATCTTGGATATTTTTTGGAGTAGTGAAATCTGGCTCACCCAAGGTTAGAGACAGGATATCTCTTCCCTCAGACTTGAGTGCTTTGGCACGAGCTCCAGCAGCCAAGGTCACACTTTCTTCCATTTCTAAAACACGGTTGGATAGTTTCATAGGCCCTCCTTATTGACCAATACTCCTGTTTCAAAATCTACTAGATAAAAATCAGAGCCTGACTTGACTTCCCAGATTGGTTTGTCTTGATAACGGCCAAAGGTAATCTTGTCAATCTCGCCAGCTCCTTTTTCCTTCGAAACAGCTTCTGCTTTTTCTTGTGAAACACCTTGATTTAGCTGATAAACGTAAATATTGTGGTCATCTTTTCCAATCAGGACAGCAAGTGCTTCTTGTTTTTTATTACGGCCAAGAACGCTATAATAGGATTCCAAGCCATTGTATAAGTCAACCTGATCAGCCTGCTCTAATCCTGCATACTGCTGAGCTAATTTTTCTCCTTCACTTTTAGCTGTTTGATAAGGTTTCATACTCAGAAACACTAGATACAGAAAGGAAGCACTGATAACCACAAACAAAATCGTCATCCCTAGACCATACTGCCACAGTAGATTATTTTTTGCTTTTTTTTGTCTTTTTTTCACTCGTCTATTTTACCATCTATTGGGCTTTATTACAAGTGAATGCAAGAACAATCGCACTTTATTTCTTCCTTCAAACAAAACCGATTTTGAAAGTGAAACAGTTCTTACTTTTTCAGTCACAAATGACTAGAGTTTCCGAAATTTTACAATTTTCAAATAAACTCTGAGCAAATTTCTTGCAAGTTGTTTTGCTTTGTTGTAATATATTTTATAACAACGAGAAAATTCTCGTAAATTTAAGAAAAAGGAGACACATCATGTCTAAAAAAGTATTATTTATCGTCGGATCACTACGCCAAGGTTCTTTCAACCACCAAATGGCGCTCGAAGCTGAGAAAGCACTTGCTGGTAAAGCGGAAGTTAGCTACCTTGATTATTCAGCCCTTCCTCTCTTCAGCCAAGATTTGGAAGTTCCAACTCATCCAGCTGTAGCTACTGCTCGTGAAGCGGTTCTCGCTGCGGATGCTATCTGGATCTTCTCTCCAGTCTACAACTTCTCTATCCCTGGAACAGTAAAAAACTTGCTTGACTGGCTATCTCGCGCCCTTGACTTGTCTGATACACGTGGCGCTTCTGCCCTTCAAGACAAGTTTGTCACCGTATCATCTGTAGCCAATGCCGGTCACGATCAACTTTTCGCTATTTACAAAGACCTCTTGCCATTTATCCGTACACAAATCGTTGGTGATTTCACTGCTGCACGTGTCAATGACTCTGCTTGGGCAGACGGAAAATTGGTTCTTGAAGAAACAGTCCTAAACTCACTTGAAAAACAAGCGGAAGACTTGGTCAATGCGATCAAGTAACTAACATAATAAAAGCGAACAAGACTACTTTTCTGACACTCAGAAGACTAGCTTGTTCGCTTTTTTTCTCATTTATAAACTAAAATAGCTGATGATACATATTGCCAAATACAAAATATCTGATTTCTATACTTCCTTAACAAAAACCAATTCCTGTGGCTGGGACAGATCTTCTCGGTAGGTAAATCCTGCAAAGCTTAAGCGACGAGCTTCCTCCACCGTCTGTACTTGATTTTCTATCAGGGCTGTCAGGAAGGCACCACGCGCTTTCTTGGAAATGGTTGAGTGAATTTTCAGCTGACCGCCTCTATCCTCCATAAATTTGAAGATCACCATTTTTTCTCTGATTTCCTTAGAAAATACCGTCTCAAACTCGGACGACAAGAGGGAGAAAATCACTTCTTCCTGCTTCACAGCTTCATCATAGGCTGCCTTCCAATGACTCTTTAAAGTCTTACCAGCGACTTTTAACTTCATCAAAAAGTCCAAACGGTGAGGGGCCATAGATGACAAGGCTGGAACGACACCGTACAAAGCCGAAGTAATAAAGACATGATTTTCAAGATAGGCTTGTTCCGCCTCGGTCAACTTATCTCGCTTGATATGGCGGTACATAAGCCCATCAAAAAGTTTAAGAGCTGGGTAGTGTTGAGCAGTTTGCCTTTTCAAAGCTTGGATATTTTGACATTCTTCCGCAGCCTTCTCGGCTGATACCTTATAAAAACTCTCCAATTGACTAGCAGAATAGAGGGCCAAGGCATCCAGCACGGCCTGACTTTCTGGTATTAAAGGTGTTACCTCGATACTCGGCAAGTCTGTGTTCATTTCTTTTGCTGTAGGGATTAAAATTTTCATATTGATAGTGTAGCATATTTTTTAGCCACAACCAAGAAATTCATCTGATACTCAATGAAAATCAAAGAGCAAACTAGGAAGCNNGATTTTCGAAGAGTATGAAAAACCTCGGTTTGACCGAGGCTTCTCTATTTATTTGGGCCATCCTAACCAGATAGCCACGAGAACAAGGGCTGCGCCAGCTAAA
This sequence comes from Streptococcus sp. 1559, assembly GCF_013276735.1. Classification (NCBI taxonomy): domain Bacteria; kingdom Bacillati; phylum Bacillota; class Bacilli; order Lactobacillales; family Streptococcaceae; genus Streptococcus; species Streptococcus sp. 1559. The sequence continues at coordinate 18,098 of NZ_VMLO01000068.1, read as the reverse complement.
CTTGTTAAGATAGATAAGAATTTATCTTTTTTCTCCTTGAACTGAGAAAAACCTATCTTCAAAGCGAGCAGTCCAAGTAGCATTGAAGCAAGCATCAAATAAAAACCCATTTCTTTGTCCTCCATTAGTCTTAATTNNTTTGAGGTTGCAGATAAAGTTGACGTGGTTTGAAGAGATTTTCGCAGAGTATTACTGTACTTTAAAGGTCTTGAGATAGCTGTCTTTTCCTACTTGACCTTCGAAGGTTCTACCATTTTCAAGGTAAGGAAGGTCATCTGATACTGAAGCCTTAACCTTGTAAATCTTGCCATCAACTTTAAAGAAGTAGACGGTGTCGCCCTTGATAACAGCTGATTTGAGGTCTGCTACTACTCCCTTGATGCTTTCTGTCGTTGCATTGTCAATTTCAAGGTCGTTTTTATTGGCATACTTGCTGAGCATCTCTTCCACTGTAGTAGCTACGATAACATTTTGGTACTCGACTGCGTCTACTAGAGCATACTCTTTGACCAAGCCAGCATTGTCCTTCAAACCCATGATGTAGAAAGGCTTGTCATTGAGGTTGATGAGGATTGGGAAGGTTGCTTTGTAGGATTTCTCCTGAACAGCACCTTCTGCTGATTCACGGGCTGATTCTTCTGTCGCAGAAGCCAAGCTATACTTAGTAATTTCTCCTGTTCGCATATTTTCAAGGATGAAACCAAGATTACTCTCATCCGCATTAGCCGACGTCACACCTGTGTAGAGATAGATGTCATTACCGATAGACAAGTAATTATAGCCATTGGTAGTCTGGGTCACATTTTTCTTGGAAATCATGGCATTCAAGAAACCGTCCTTGTACTTGCCGTTGTAGTTGATTTGCTCAATGGTTTCCTCTGCTGGATAGATCCTATCCACCCATTCTGGAACATCTGATAAGCTGTATTCCTTGGTTTCTCCATTTGTAGCATCCAAGATAATGACTGAAGCAGGACGAGGAACCGCAAGTCCAAATTGCTTTTGGTAAACCGTTGCTACATAGAAAGGATTGCCCTCATCGTCCACCTCAAAAGATGGAGTTTTAAAGATTTTGGTCGGGTACTTCAAGCGCAGGTGACGTTTGACATCACGGTTAAAATACTCCGAGTCTGAATACTTGATTGGTGTCTTCAAGTCCACCAAATCCGCATTTCCAGTTACCATGTCCACCTTGATATACTCACCGATTCCCTTAGCTTGATTGTTAAACCACTTGATAGGGTCTGCGTATTCTAGTGGCGTCACTCGATAAGGTTTCCCATCAATTGTCAATTGGGTATAGGTATCTGCCGCTACGTACTGCGACACCTTATCTGTTAGGGAACCCAAGTAGCGGTCACCAATTTTTTCAGCAGTACTTCTATCTAAGATAGGAACCTTACTGGTGTCACTCTTAGGAAATTCAGTAAAGTCTTTTTCCGTAACCGTGACTACATTGGCATAATTTTTAGCCTGAAACATGCTGGAAGTTACCAAGGAAACCAAAGCTGCCAAGAGAAGAATTCCTCCAATCGAAGCTAACAGAATTTTCCCTAACCGATTGATTTTGAAACCCTCAAGATTTAAGGCAGCTTCCGCCTTACCGTGGCGCACATGAACCGTTTTGACAAGGTTTATCCCCTTGCCAAAGCCAAATAAGATTGCCACAACTAACAAATGCCCACAGAGGAAGAAGAGAAATTCCCAGCTGGTCAGGTTAAGGGGCGGTAAAAAGATATACCAGGTCGTTGCGATAAAAATAAGTTCAAAGACTATTCGTTTCATTTGCTTTCCTCCTAAATGATTCGTCCTTCCAAGTGATCCAGCTCATGCTGGCAAATCTGAGCTGGGAAGCCTGTCAAGGTAATGGTCTGTTCCTGCCACTTGCTGTCACGATAGGCAAGCCTTATGGTTTCATAACGCTTAGTTGATCTCACACCTACCAAGGACAAACAGCCTTCTTCTGCCTCATAGGATCCTTCAAAGGACAGAAGCACTGGGTTAAACATGACCACGGGAACCAAGCCAAGATTAAAGATAATCACGCGCTTTTGCACCCCAATCATATTGGCAGCTAGACCAATGCAGGTCTCACGATTTGCTAAGAGTGTATCCTGCAAATCTCTGGCAAGATAAAGGTCTTCCTGACTTGCCGGCTGAGATACCTGAGATAAAAACAAAATATCTTTTACAATTTTCTTTTCCACTTCCTCACACTCCTCTTGTTTTTTACTATATTATAACAATTATAGCACAAAAGCCGATAACTGCAAGCCCTTTCCCTCAACTGTAGCAAAAAGCCATCCGAAGATGACTTTTTTGCTACTTATACTCAATGAAAATCAAAAAGCAAACTAGGAAGCTAGCACAGGTTGCTCAAAANNTACGGCAAGGCGACGCTGACGTGGTTTGAAGAGATTTTCAAAGAGTATTAATTTCTTTATAAATTACTTCCATCCCACGCTTAACAGCTGGACGATTGGCAATTTTTTCTGCCCATTTTACTAAATTCTGGTAACTTGAGGCATCCAAGAATTTTGCAGAACCTTGGTAAAGTTTTCCTTGAACTAACTGTCCATACCAAGACCAGATGGCAATATCTGCAATCGTATAGTCATTGCCTGCAATATAAGGTTTCTGAGTCAATTCCTTATCCAATAAATCCAACTGGCGTTTCACTTCCATCGTAAAACGGTTAATAGGATATTCCAATTTTTCAGGGGCATAATTAAAGAAATGTCCAAATCCCCCACCTAGAAAAGGTGCAGCCCCAGCTTGCCAGAATAGCCAATTCAAAACTTCTACCTTTTCCACAGGATTACTTGGTAGAAAGGCTCCAAATTTCTCAGCAAGATAAAGGAGAATATGAGCAGATTCAAAGACTCTTACTTCTTCAGTTCCTGACTGGTCCAACAAGGCTGGAATCTTGGAATTTGGATTGAGCTTTACGAAGTCTGAACCAAATTGATCCCCATCCATGATAGCAATCTTATACAAGTCGTAAGCCGTTTCCTTAAAACCAGCCTCTAGTAATTCTTCCAATAAGATAGTGACCTTCACACCATTTGGTGTTCCCAGTGAATAAAGCTGAAAAGCTTGTTCTCCTTTTGGCAAGTTTTGTTCGAAACGGGCACCTGCTGTTGGTTTATTTAAGCCCGTAAAGGCTCCTTGATTACTAGCTTCATCCTGCCATACGGTCGGTAATTGATATGCTGACATCCGAAACCTCCCTTAAATCGCATTCTTGTCAAAACCGAGTTTGCGTTGAATAAACTTAACGATTTCGACGATGATAATCATTGAGAAGCTTCCAGCCATAACAATTCCCCATTGTGACAAGTCTAGTTTGGTTACGTGGAAGATTCCTTCAAGCGGTTCTACAACGATTGTTGCCATGAGAAGGATAAAGGATACCAAGATGGACCAGTTAAAGGTCTTAGACTTGAATGGGCCAACTGTCAAGATGGATTGGTAGACAGACTTGACATTGTAGGCATGGAAGAGCTGAATCAAACCAAGGGTTGCAAAGGCCATCGTTAGGGCATCTGCATGAATAGCATGATTGTCACCCACATGAACTGGGTAAGCAATCGCAAGGCCATAAACACTCATAACAAGAGCTGCTTGGAGTACACCTTGATAAATGATAGAACTCAAAACACCACCTGAGAAGAAGCTTGCCTTGCGTCCACGTGGTTTATGATTCATGACACCAGGCTCCGCAGGTTCAACACCAAGAGCGATAGCTGGGAAGGTATCCGTTACCAAGTTGATCCACAAAAGATGAACCGGCTGTAAGACATCCCAACCAAACAAGGTTGATAGGAAGATGGTTAATACTTCAGCAGTATTGGCAGAAAGTAGGTACTGAATAGTCTTTTGAATGTTTGAGAAGACCTTACGTCCTTCTTCCACTGCGACGATAATAGTCGCAAAGTTATCATCTGCAAGAATCATATCAGAAGCCCCCTTAGAAACCTCTGTACCAGTGATTCCCATACCGATACCGATGTCTGCTGTTTTCAGAGCTGGGGCATCATTGACACCGTCACCTGTCATGGCAACGACCTTACCTTGTTTTTGCCAAGCCTTGACGATACGAACCTTGTGCTCTGGAGACACACGGGCATAAACAGAGTATTGACCAACAACTTTTTCAAAGTCTTCATCAGATAATTCGTTGAGCTCAGCACCAGTTAAAACGTGGTCTTCTGTATCGTTTGCATCAATGATTCCCAAACGTTTGGCAATAGCTTCTGCGGTGTCTTGGTGGTCACCTGTAATCATGATTGGACGAATTCCAGCTTCCTTAGCCACACGAACAGCCTCAGCGGCTTCAGGACGTTCAGGATCAATCATCCCAATCAAACCAGTGAAGATTAAATTATTTTCCAGCTCTTCAGAAGTGAGGTTTTCTGGAATGCTATCGATAATCTTATACGCACCTGCAAGGACACGCAAGGCTTGGTGGGCCATTTCAGAATTGTTTGTATGAATGAGGTTTGTGACCTTCTCATCAATCGGAGCAATATCCCCAGCCTTATCACGAAGAACACAACGTTTCAAGAGTTGGTCTGGCGCACCTTTAACAGCTACGAGGAAGCGTCCATCTGCAAGTGGATGAACTGTTGACATGAGCTTACGGTCAGAGTCAAATGGCAACTCCGCCATACGAGGATATTTGTCTAAAAATTCTTTGACATCGTAGCCCTTGTCCAAGGCATACTGGATAAAGGCTGTTTCGGTTGGATCACCAATCAGGTTGCCTTCCACATCGATTTTCGTATCATTGGCCAAGACAACTGAACGAAGGAGGGGCATTTCAAGACCCAGTTCAATGTCATCAGCTGAGTCATGTAGGACTGCATCGTAGAAGATTTTTTCAACTGTCATCTTGTTCATGGTCAGCGTACCAGTCTTATCAGAAGCGATGATTTCAGTTGAACCAAGTGTTTCAACTGCTGGCAACTTACGAACGATGGAATGTCGTTTGGCTAAAACTTGAGTACCAAGGGAAAGAACGATGGTCACGATAGCAGGAAGTCCTTCTGGAATGGCTGCAACGGCAAGGGCAACAGAAGTCAACAACTCACCAAGTGGATCCTTCCCTTGAATGAAGACACCCACTACAAAAGTAACAAGGGCAATGACCAAGATTGCATAGGTCAAGACCTTAGAAAGGTTGTTCAAGTTTTGTTTGAGGGGTGTATCCGTCTCATCAGCGTCTTGAAGCATGCCCGCGATATGACCAACTTCCGTGTACATACCTGTATTGACAACAACTCCCATCCCACGACCGTAGGTTACGTTTGAGTTTTGGAAGGCCATATTGACACGGTCACCAATACCAGCATCTGTCGCAAGCTCGACTGTCAAGTCTTTTTCAACCGGTACAGACTCACCTGTCAGAGCAGCCTCTTCGATCTTAAGAGAGTTGGCTTCTAGCAAACGTAGGTCTGCTGGTACTACGTCACCAGCTTCAAGGGCAACGATATCTCCAGGTACCAATTCTTTAGAGTCAATCTCAGTCATGTGCCCATCACGCAGAACGCGGGCAGCTGGACTAGACATGGATTTGAGGGCTTCGATAGCTTCTTCTGCTTTTCCTTCTTGGTAAACACCAAAGGCAGCGTTAATGATAACCACGGCTAAAATGATAATGGCATCTGCGATATCTTCCCCACCAGAAGTCACGACTGACAAGATTGCTGCTGCAACTAGGATGATAATCATCAAATCCTTAAATTGCTCGATGAATTTGACCAGGATTGATCGTTTCTCGCCTTCTTCGAGTTCATTGTGGCCAAATTCGGCAAGGCGCTTTTCCGCCTCACTTGATGACAAACCTTGCTCGGTCGCATCCACAGCCTTCAAGACCTCTTCAGGACTCTGAGTGTAAAACGCTTGGCGTTCTTGTTCTTTTGACATGTGTCTCCTCCTTGACATTGTGTGCAAAACAGACTCTCTTTTCCCTCATCGCATCTTTTCACGACAAACAAAAAGAGACCTGTTAATCATAACAAGTCTCGCTATTTAAGATAGGGCCGGAAAACATACTTTTCAGTATAAAATTCGGAATGACGACACTATCACAGGTTTCTGCCAGCTACTCCCTTGAGTAGTACTATTATACCAAATTTTGGGTAGTTTTAAAAGAGTAAAAACTACCTTATTTGAATTTTCCCTTGAAAACCAGTATAATGGTAGAATGCTATATGACTAGAAAGGAAGTTGAATGAAGCAATCTATCTCAAATCTCAAGTTAGCTGAACGTGGTGCCATTATCAGTATTTCAACCTACCTGCTCTTGTCTGCAGCGAAATTGGCTACTGGCCATCTTCTTCATTCATCCAGTTTGGTGGCCGATGGTTTCAACAACGTGTCGGACATCATTGGAAATGTGGCCCTCTTGATTGGAATCAGGATGGCACGCCAGCCTGCTGACCAAGACCACCGTTTTGGCCACTGGAAGATTGAGGATTTGGCTAGCTTAATCACTTCCATCATCATGTTCTATGTTGGCTTTGATGTTCTAAGGGATACCATTCAAAAGATTCTCAGTCGTGAAGAAACGGTCATTGATCCTCTGGGTGCAACTCTAGGAATTATGTCTGCAGCGATCATGTTTGTGGTCTATCTCTACAATACTCGCCTCAGTAAGAAATCCAACTCCAAGGCACTGAAGGCCGCAGCAAAGGACAATCTTTCTGATGCTGTCACCTCACTTGGAACCACCATTGCCATCCTAGCTAGTAGTTTCAATTATCCCATTGTGGATAAACTGGTTGCTATCATCATCACTTTCTTTATCTTAAAGACTGCCTATGATATCTTCATCGAGTCTTCCTTTAGCCTTTCGGATGGCTTTGACGACCGTCTGCTTGAGGATTATCAAAAGGCCATCATGGAAATTCCCAAAATCAGCAAGGTTAAGTCCCAAAGAGGTCGTACCTACGGTAGCAACATCTACCTGGATATTACGCTAGAGATGAACCCTGACCTGTCTGTTTTTGAGAGTCATGAAATCGCGGATCAGGTCGAGTCTATGCTGGAGGAACGTTTTGGGGTTTTTGATACCGATGTCCATATTGAGCCAGCGCCTATCCCTGAGGATGAAATTTTAGACAATGTCTATAAAAAATTGCTCATGCGTGAACAATTGATTGACCAAGGAAATCAACTGGAAGAACTCTTAGCTGACGATTTTGTCTATATTCGCCAAGACGGAAAGCAGATGGATAAAGAGGCCTATAAAGCAGAAAAAGACTTGAATTCAGCTATCAAGGACATCCAAATCACTTCCATCAGTCAAAAGACCAAACTCATCTGCTATGAATTAGATGGTATCGTCCATACCAGTATCTGGCGTCGCCACGAAACTTGGCAAAATGTCTTCCACCAGGAAACAAAAAAAGAATAGAGAAATCCTGTCATGAGACGGGCTTTTTCTATTCTTCTAACTATCAAAGTCACTGAGATACTCATAGCGTTCGTATTTTTCAAGGAGTGCTTCATTTTTCTCATCCAATTCTTTTTGGAGAGTAGCCAGCTTACCAAAGTCAGAGCCGTTAGCCTGCATTTCCTCTTCAATAGCAGCGATACGGTTTTCCAAGGCTTCAATATCGCCTTCAATGCTTGCCCACTCCTGCTTTTCTTGGTAGGTCATGCGTTTCTTGCCTTCACGAACCTTGACCACTTTCTCCTTTTCAGCCTTTTGCACTTGATTGGCCATCTCTGTTTCAAAGACTTTTTCATCAAGATAGTCGGTATAATGACCAAAGAAAGGACAAATCTTGCCATCCTCAAAAGCCAGAATCTTAGTCGCTGCCTTATCCAAGAAATAGCGGTCGTGACTAACTGTTAAGACTGGACCTGCAAAGCCTTGCAAGAAATTCTCCAAAACTGTCAAGGTTGCAATATCCAAATCATTGGTTGGCTCGTCCAAGAGAAGAACATTTGGTTTCTCCAAAAGCAATTTGAGGAGATAAAGACGCTTTTTCTCTCCCCCAGACAATTTCTCAATCAAGGTTCCATGCGTCGAACGTGGGAAAAGAAACTGCTCCAGCAGCTCTGCAATCGAAGTCGTAGAACCACCGCTGGTCTTGACCTCTTCTGCCACTTCCTGCAAGTAATTGATAACTCGCTTGCTTTCATCCAAGCCCTCAATTTGCTGAGAGAAATAGGCGATGCGAACAGTTTCCCCTATCACAACTTGACCTGCTGTCGGATCAAGACTTCCTGCAATCAAGTTGAGGAGGGTTGATTTTCCAACACCGTTATCCCCAACGATTCCAATACGGTCTTTGGCCTGCACCAAGAGATTAAAATCTTGCAAAATGGGTTTGTTTTCATAGGCAAAAGAAACATTCTGAAACTCGATGACCTTTTTCCCAATCCGACTGGTTTCAAAGTTCATGGTCAAGTCTGTCTCATCAGTATTGCCTGAAACTTCCTTTTTCAGGTCGTGGAAACGATTGATACGAGCCTGCTGCTTGGTCGCACGCGCCTGCGGTTGTCTACGCATCCAGGCCAATTCCTGCTTATAGAGTTGTTCTTTTTTGTGGAGAAGAGCTGCATCGCGCTCGTCCTGTTCCGCCTTAAGGCGAACATAGTCCTGATAATTCCCTTGATACTCGGTCAATCCAGCTCGATCCAACTCGAAAATCCGAGTTGACAAAGCATCCAAGAAATAACGATCGTGAGTGATAAAGAGAACTGTCTTCTTAGAATTTTTTAAAAAGAGGGTCAGCCACTCAATAGTCGCAATATCCAGATGGTTGGTTGGCTCATCCAGCAGCAAGAGGTCGTGATTACCAAGAAGAACTTGCGCCAACTGGACCCGTCTTCTTAGACCACCTGACAATTCCCCAACAGGAGTAGATAAGTCCTGAATCCCCAGCTTGCTGAGAACAGTCTTGACCTGACTCTCGATTTCCCAAGCTTGGAGAGAGTCCATTTCAGCCATGACCCGTTCCAAACGCGCCTGCTTGTCCTCACTGTAGTTGAGCATGATCAACTCATACTCACGAATGAGCTGGATTTCCTTGAGGTCGCTGGAAAGAACCGTATCCAAGACCGTCTTGCTATCATCAAAATCAGGATCTTGAGTCAAATAACCAATCTGGTAATCATTCTTAGCCGAAAAGGGACTAACATCCCCATCAAATCCAGAAACACCAGAAAGAACATCTAAAAGGGTGGTCTTACCAGTCCCATTGACACCGATTAAACCAATTCTATCCAAGTCATGGATGATAAAGGAAATATCCTTAAAAACGGTCTTATCACCGACGGATTTACTTAGTTTTTCAACGATAAAATCACTCATTTTTTCTCCCTTAGATAAGCATGGATGGCTTGACGGTCATTTTCCAATTCTCCATCGACAATAGCAAACTCAATCTCTGTTAAAATCTCTCCCAAGTCTGGTCCCGGCTGATAGCCATATTCCTTGATCAAAATACCACCATTAATCTGAATTTCTTTCTTGTCATGAATGGTCAGACTCTGGTAGGTTTCTGTGATGGCTTGTGGGTTGACTGGTTTTCCCTGAGCCTGACGAAGACTTTCAGCCTGTAAAAGCAAATCCAAGTCAAAGCGATAACAATCTCGCTTGCTCAATTCTCCCTTTTCACGCAATGCCAAAATAGTCAGCAAATCCTGAACTTGCTTGGCAAACTGGCGTGAGGTCTTCCAAGCCTTCAAAAATGGCTGCGCATTTTCAATCTCCAAAACCCACAGTAGAGCCGCCCAGGCTTGCTCTGAAGATTCAAAGGTGAAATCAGTCTCCAAATCAAACAGTCTATTGAGCTTGTCCTGGCTAGCTGCCATATCAGGGAGATAGTCATAAGCTTGACTCTCAATCATGGAAGCCAAGCCCCTTCTCCAAAATGGAGCCAGTAAGAGTTTATCAAACTCAACAAAGGTACGCTCTACAGAAATTTTCTCCAAAAGCGGCGTTAATGTCTTCATAGCTTTAAAGGTTTCTGACTCAAGTTCAAAGCCAAGACTGGCCTGAAAACGGAAACCACGCATAATCCGCAAAGCATCTTCGTTGAAACGCTCACTAGCCACACCAACCGCTCGCAAAACTTGATTTTCTAAATCTCCTAGCCCATGGAACAAGTCAATGATTTCTCCTGTCTCATCCAAAGCAAAGGCATTGACTGTAAAATCACGGCGCTTGAGGTCTTCTTCTAGCGAACGAACAAAGGAAACCGCACTGGGTCTGCGATAGTCCACATAGACATCTTCTGTCCGAAAGGTGGTTACCTCATACTCCTCATCCCCATCTAAGACCAAGACGGTTCCATGCTCGATTCCGATATCGGCTGTTCGCGGAAAAATCTGCTTGGTCTCTTCTGGATAAGAAGACGTCGCAATATCCACATCATGGATAGGGCGATTGAGAAGGGCATCTCGAACAGAACCTCCAACAAAATAGGCCTCAAAACCTGCTTCTTTAATTTTTTCTAATACTGGTAAAGCCTTCTGAAATTCAGAAGGCATTTGCGTTAATCTCATAATAAGTGTTCTAATCCATAGACAAGCTCATGACGCTTGACAACTTCTTTAATTCCCAAATTCACCCCTGTCATGAAGGAGCTGCGATCATAGGAGTCATGACGGAGCGTCAATCCTTCTCCCTGATTGCCAAAGATGACTTCCTGATGGGCTACCAAGCCTGGTAAACGAACTGAGTGAATCCGCATGCCATCAAAGTCAGCACCACGGGCACCTGCAATCAATTCTTCCTCATCAGGCGCACCTTGCTGAATAGACTCTCGAACTTCTGCCATTAACTCAGCCGTTTTAATAGCTGTTCCACTCGGAGCATCCTTTTTCTTGTCATGATGGAGCTCGATAATCTCCACATTGGGGAAATATTTAGCAGCCTGCCTTGCAAATTGCATAAGCAAGACAGCACCCAAGGCAAAATTTGGAGCGATCAAGCCACCCAAATCTTGGGCACGAGAAAATACTTTTAGCTCTGTAATTTCTTCACTCGTGAAACCAGTCGTTCCAACTACTGGAGCAAAGCCATTTTCAAGAGCAAAGCGTGTATTTTCATAGGCAACAGCTGGAGTTGTAAAATCTACCCAAACATCCGCTTCAAAGCCTGCTAAATCAGCCTTATCCTTGAAAACAGGAATTCCCTGCCATTCTGACTCAGACTCAAAAGGATCCAAAACTGCTACCAAGTCCAAGTCTGGATCAGCCAAGACCATCTGACAAGCAGCTTGACCCATCTTTCCCTTAAAACCAGCAATAATTACTCGAATACTCATCTCTACTCCTGTCTAAGATACAAGGCCTGTAAGAACACAAAGTGAAAATAGGAATTCTGATCAAGAAGTGTCTACTCCTTGGAAGAACTATCTTTTTCACACAGGGTCCCAGGCGTGTTCAATTATCAAGATACAAAGGACCTTAGCTGCCCATGAAAAATAGGGAATGACGCTGACTTGCCACGAAAGGCAAGACAGGCATCTTTTTTCAAGAGGCAGGTAGTCCGTGTTCAATTGCTAAGATACAAGGCATCTTAACTAAGCTAAAAGTCCCAACTAAATCACTGGAATATAACCCAGAGCAATACTTCCTGCGCCTAGGTGTGTTCCAATGACACTACCAAATGTAGCAAGTGAAATATCCGTACCCACTTCAGAATCTAGTAAGTGCTGACGTAATTCCTCAGCCTTTTCAGGAGCATTCCCGTGAATGACAATGACCCGATATTGGCCTGAAGCCGTTGTTTCCTTGATGATTTCAATCAAGCGCTTGGTTGCTTTCTTTTCCGTACGAACTTTTTCGTAAACTTCAATCACACCTTGATCGTTAAAATAAAGGATTGGCTTAATGCTAAGCAAATTGCCCAAAATGGCAGCCCCATTTGAAAGGCGCCCACCTTTTACCAAATGATCCAGGTCATCTACCATGATAAAAGCTGACGTACGGCTGATTTGAATAGCTAGCTTATCCTGAATGATAGCAAAATCATCGCCCTGATCTCGCCAGTTAAAGACGCTTTCAACCATGATGCCTAGGGGAGCGCTTGTAATCAAAGTGTCTGGGAAAGCACTGGTTAAACCTTCATAGTCATCCACCATATACTGAATATTTTGGTAAAAACCTGAAATTCCAGAAGATAGGAACAGTCCCAAGGCATGTGTATAACCTTGTTCTTTGAGCGAAGTTAAGATCTCATCTAACTTGGCAATACTTGGTTGACTGGTCTTAGGCAATTCAGAAGCCTGAGCCATTTTTGGGTAAAATTCCTCAGCAGTCAGATTGATGCCTTCGACATACTCCTCACCATCAATATTGACAGGAATATCCAAGACATACAAATCTTCTCTTTGCAAGGTCTCTGCACTGAGATAGGCAGAAGAATCTGTGATAACAGCTAGTTTCATAATTAGAACTCCAAATTGATTCCTGGTAAGTCTAATGCAATTTCAGTTACTTCGTAAGTCAAACGGTTGAGCATATTCAAACATGGACGAGCCAAAGTTTCCACTTCTTCTTGGCTCAATTCACTTGGTTCATTGACAATACGGCCATCGATATGATTTACCTGTGAAATGGTTCCACTGATGACAAACTTATCAAATACAATCATAAATGTCAAGATGACAATCAAGGAAGTCACTTGATTTTCTTGATTATGTTGGAGCAATTGGAAGTTCACATCCACCTTAGTTTCAGGAGCTCCATTTTCATTTTCCCATTCAAAATTACGCGCATCAAAATGATACTGACTAACAAATTCTTGTTCACGTTTAAGATTCATATCTTTCTCCCTCGGCTACAATATTATAGGCTATTGTACCATAATTTTTTATTTTCATCTAGTTTTCTAAGTTTTAGTCCATCCCAATTTCAGCTCGAACTACGTCTGCGATGGTATCAACATAGTAGTCAACTTCTTCTGTGGTAGGCGCTTCTGCCATAACACGCAAGAGGGGCTCTGTTCCACTTGGGCGTACTAAGATACGACCATTCCCTGCCATTTCTTCTTCCATCTTCTCGATGATAGCCTTGATAGCTGGCACTTCCATAGCCTTTTCCTTCACGGCATTTTCCACTCGGATATTGACTAATTTTTGTGGATAGATGGTTACTTCTGCTGCCAACTCTGACAAGCTCTTACCAGTTTCCTTCATGATTTTTGTCAATTGGACAGCGGATAATTGACCATCACCTGTTGTATTGTAGTCCATCAAGATAACGTGCCCAGATTGTTCACCACCGAGGTTGTAGCCTGATTTTCGCATTTCTTCAACAACGTAGCGGTCGCCAACTGCAGTGACTACCTTGTTAATACCTTCGCGATCCAAGGCCTTGTGGAAACCAAGGTTAGACATAACAGTTGTCACAATTGTATTTTGAGCCAATTGTCCTTTTTCAGAAAGGTATTTCCCAATGATGTACATAATCTTGTCACCATCGACGATGTCGCCATTTTCATCAACAGCAATCAAACGGTCACTGTCTCCATCAAAGGCCAAACCAATAGCTGAGCCGCTTTCTTTGACCACTTCTTGAAGGGTTTCTGGGTGGGTTGAACCAACATTAAGGTTGATGTTAAGACCATCTGGTGTTCCCCCTATAACAGTCAACTGAGCACCAAGGTCTGCAAAGATTTGACGGGCACTTGTAGAAGCTGCACCATGAGCTGTATCCAAGGCAACCTTCATTCCTTCAAGAGGAGTTCCAGTTGAAACAAGGTAGCCTTCATACTTACGCAAGCCTTCTGGATAATCTACCAAGGTTCCCAAGCCTTCTGCACTTGGACGAGGAAGAGTGTCTTCCGCAGCATCTAGCAAGGCTTCAATTTCTGCTTCTTTTTCGTCATCTAGTTTGAAGCCATCACCGCCAAAGAACTTGATTCCATTATCAAGGGCTGGGTTGTGGCTAGCAGAAATCATGACACCGGCGCTTGCTCCCTCAGTTTTTACCAAGTAAGCTACTGCTGGTGTCGCCAGAACACCTAGTTTGTATACGTGAATTCCTACAGATAGAAGACCAGCTACCAAGGCAGATTCTAGCATTTCCCCTGAAATACGTGTGTCACGTCCTATAAAGACTTTCGGTGCTTCCGTTTCATGTTGACTAAGAACATAGCCTCCAAAACGTCCTAGCTTAAAAGCTAATTCTGGAGTAAGTTCTACATTAGCTTCTCCACGGACTCCATCAGTCCCAAAATATTTACCCATTTTTATAAAATCCTTTTTTCTATTTTTAATTCGTTTTTGAACTAGTTGCTTTCGTTGACGAAGATGTCTCCGATGAACTGCTTGTAGTTGAATTTGATGTGCTTGAACTTGGTGCTGCTGGTTTTGTAGTTACCTTCATTGTTGTATCAAAGGGAGTGATAACTGTCGGTAAGACAACACCATTGCGGTCGATTGCCTGCAAAGGTACTGAACCACTGTAATTACCTGTTATGTGTTCGCTAGTTGGCAAGACAGCGATAATCTTATCAATTCTATCCAATGTCTCTTGATCACTCGTAATCGACACTTCTTCATCTGACACCGTGACATTTTCAATCTGTACCCGACTATCAATTTGACTAGGGTCAATCTCTGGTACAACCTTTACCTTATCCTTCTGAGCCTTCTTCCCAATCTTGACTGTAATTTTTTGCGGAGTCGCCACAGCGGTCAGCCCATTGGGTAAATCTTCAATGCTCAAAGGAACTTCAATCGTTCCAACACTGGCATCTGTTAGGTCAGCAGTAACCTTGAATTTACGTGTGCTTTCTTGCATTTCACTAGCTAGCGATAGGCGATTTGCACCAGTCAAGACCACTGAGACTTCTGAAGCAAAACCGCTAATAAAATACTCATCACTATTATAGCGTATGTCAATAGGAACATTTGTTACTGTATTCGTATAGGTTTCCGTTTTTACCTGCCTAGCACTGGTACTGTTTTGAAAATTCGTCGCCGTAGCATAGACAAATAAGACACAAGCAAAAAAGAGTGAGGATATGATATATAAACTATTTTTTTTCATGTTTCCATCCTCCTAGCAATCGTTCTTTAAAACTAAGACCCGCTTCCTCTTTTGGAAGTAAGATTTCACGTAATTCTGTTTCAAATTCATCAAGTGTTAGGTTGTGCTTAAAGCTTCCATTATAGGTTATCGAAATTCCTCCCGTTTCCTCTGATACGACAAAAGTCAAGGCATCTGAGACTTCTGATAAACCGATAGCCGCCCGGTGTCTGGTCCCAAATTCCTTGGAAATCCCTGTGTTTTTTGTCAAGGGCAGATAGGCAGACGTCACAGCAATACGTTCTTCTTTGATAATCACCGCACCATCATGTAGGGGAGTGTTGGGAATAAAAATGTTAATGAGAAGTTCTGCAGAAATCTTAGCATCCAAGGGAATTCCTGTCGAAATATACTCCTGCAAGGTACGTACACGCTGAATAGCAACCAAGGCCCCGATTTTACGAGGACTCATGTATTCAACAGACTTAACAAAGGCACGAATCATCTGTTCCTCAGCACTAATAGGGGCATTGGAAAAGAAATCTGTCGCTCTTCCCAAACGTTCCAAACCAGTCCGAATCTCTGGAGAGAAGATAACAACCGCCGCAATAACCCCATAAGTAATAATTTGATTGATTAACCAAGAAATCGTAGTCAAACCAATCATATTTGCAAGGATTTGAGCTAAAATAAACACCAAAACTCCACGTACCAAAATCATAATCTTGGTTCCTGCAATAGCTTTTGTAAAATGGTATAAAATATAAGCAACAATCAAAATATCAATCAGATTGATAGCTATCGTCCATGGACTTGCAAACAAACTGGTCCAATATTGCAGATTGGATAATTGTTGAAAATTCATCCCTGATATCCTCCCTATCAAAACACTTTCATCCTATTATACCATTTTCTGGCATTTTTTTCCCTATCCTAGTCCATTTTACATTGAACAAAAATATGATAAAATAAACTGACTAGAAAAAACAAAGGAGAAACTATGTCTCAACTCTATGATATTACCATTGTGGGTGGTGGTCCTGTCGGGCTTTTTGCAGCCTTTTATGCCCACCTACGCCAAGCCAAGGTTCAAATCATCGACTCTCTTCCCCAGCTAGGTGGACAACCTGCTATTCTCTACCCTGAAAAGGAAATCCTAGACGTACCAGGCTTCCCAAACCTGACTGGAGAAGAGTTGACTAACCGCTTGATTGAACAGCTAAACAGCTTTGATACCCCTATTCATCTCAATGAAACGGTTCTTGAGATTGACAAACAAGAAGAAGAATTTGCCATCACAACTTCTAAAGGAAGTCACCTGACTAAAACAGTTATCATCGCTATGGGTGGCGGTGCCTTCAAACCACGTCCGCTGGAACTTGAAGGGGTTGAGAGCTATGAAAATATCCACTACCACGTTTCTAACATTCAGCAATACGCTGGTAAGAAAGTGACCATTCTTGGTGGGGGAGATTCGGCTGTGGATTGGACTTTGGCTTTTGAAAAAATCGCACCAACTACCCTTGTTCACCGCAGAGATAATTTCCGTGCCTTGGAACACAGCGTTCAAGCCTTGCAAGAATCATCTGTGACCATCAAGACACCATTCGTCCCTAGCCAACTCCTTGGAGATGGAAACACGATTGATAAACTTGAAATCACAAAAGTCAAATCTGATGAAACCGAAACGATTGACTTAGATCACCTCTTTGTCAACTATGGTTTCAAATCTTCTGTCGGTAATCTTAAAAACTGGGGGTTGGAACTCAACCGACACAAGATTATCGTCAACAGCAAACAGGAATCCAGCCAAGCAGGTATCTATGCTATTGGTGACTGCTGCTACTATGACGGAAAAATTGACTTGATTGCGACAGGTCTCGGAGAAGCTCCAACTGCTGTCAATAATGCTATCAACTACATAGACCCTGAACAAAAAGTACAACCAAAACACTCTACTAGTTTATAAAAAAGAACCACGAGTCACATAGGATGCGTGGTTTTATAATTCATCGGCTTTTACAAATACCTTTACATCGTTTTACTATATCTTACAATACCTTTTAAAATAGCTATATTTTGAGCTTTTAAATAAATGTTTTTACATCATTTTACAGAGATTTACGACACTTTTGCCCCTTTTTTGCCCCCTGTTTTTTTAAAAAACTTCATCAAAACTCTTGACTTTCTCGGTATGCCGTGATATAATATAATCAAGATAAGGAAAGGGGGTGATGAAATTGAACAAAGAAGATTGGCTTAGGTTACTTGAAAAGGCAATAGACAATATTCCTGAAACGGTAACTGCTATCGCAAGTCTAGTGACCGCAATAACGGTCGCAAGGCAAAACAAAAAGCGTAAACCGAAATCCCGTCAAAGAAAAAGGTAAACGCTAAGAGGTTGGGGCGAAAGCCCCTCACACCTCTATTTTATCAAATGAAAAGAGGAAATGCAATGGTCAGCGCAATAGCTATTTTTATAATTGCAATCAATGTATATATTTATCTAAAAAACAAAAAGGACAAATAAGATGAGAAAAGTTATTCAAGAATTGCTAGACAGTTCGATGTCTACATCTACTATTTCGCAAGGTGCTGGAGTTCCATGGACTACTGTTTCTGATCTCAGAAAAGGAAAAACAAGCATGGACAAAATGGCACTTCTCACAGCGGAAAAACTTTATGAATTTGCTACAACTGATAAGCAGTGATTTCGGTCACTGTTTTTTATTTTTAACAAAACACCGTTTTTGACAATGATACACCACGATTTCCTCTCCATATTCTTCACGTAAACGCTTTTTTGAACAATAGGATTGTGATTTTGCTTTCTAATCGTTCAAAATGCCTGTTTTTGCAAAATAGAAATATAAACTCTAATTTTGTTAACATCAACAAAATTGGCAACCAAGCGCTTTATAAAGCTATTTGTTGATGTCAACAAGTCAATTTTTTTCAGACAAACCATTTATTTTGCTACCGACATTAATGTCGGTTGGTTAGATGTTTTCTTGATTCAGACAAACAAAAAACCGCAAGCCTGAGCCTGCGGTTGGTGTAATCTATTTTGAAGCCTTTCTATTTAGTCGTAATCAAGC
>NZ_VMLO01000067.1:0-8157 GCF_013276735.1 Streptococcus sp. 1559 | reverse complement strand
GCTTTATCACACCTGTTTTCGAACGGTTTAATCAACTTCTCTTTCGAATGGATAGTGGCTTTGCGACCCCAAAATTATACGATTTAATTGAAAAAACAGGGCAATACTACCTCATAAAACTCAAGAAAAATACTGTTCTGAGCCGTCTTGGATCCCTCGCCCACAGGATGAGGACTTAACCATCTTGCCCCACTCCGCCTACTCAGAAACTCTCTATCAAGCAGGATCTTGGTCGCACAAGCGTCGTGTCTGCCAGTTCTCTGAACGAAAACGTGGTCAAGCCGAGAATTTCATCAAGGAGATGAAGGAGGGATTTTTTGGCGATAAAACGGATAGTTCAAGCTTAATCAAAAACGAAGTTCGTATGATGAAGAGCTGTATCGCCTACAATCTCTATCTTTTTCTCAAACATCTAGCTGGAGGTGACTTCCAAACTTTAACAATCAAACGCTTCCGCCATCTTTTTCTTCACGTGGTAGGAAAATGTGTTCGAACAGGACGCAAGCAGCTCCTCAAATTGTCTAGTCTCTATGCCTATTCCGAATTGTTTTCAGCACTTTATTCTAGGATTAGAAAAGCCAACCTGAATCTTCCTGTTCCTTATGAACCACCTAGAAGAAAAGCGTCGTTAATGATGCATTAAATAACAGTCGAGATGAAAAAATCGTGTGACGCACCAAGGGAGGAGTCTGCCCTTTTGAGGAAATCTAGCGAGGAAAAACGATACTGGAACAGCAGAAAGTAAAACTGGCCTCATGAGGAGGAAGAAAGTGGCTCATGAGGTCAGGGGTTTTGTAAGTTACATCTAGTTGAGAGAGGTATGAATGATTTGGGGTTAAGTCTTATTCTTAGCGGTTATTTATATTGTTTAATAGCGCTGATATTTCATCAATGATGTTTGACTTTGTGATTTTGGTAGTGGTTCAATTTGATTGCTACTATTTTTGATGGTGTGAATGTTCTGACAATGTACCCCAGCTAACTACGAAAGTTTTTGACTCTATATTTTTAATGTGTATTAAAAAATAAATTAACACATATTAATTTTTCTTGACTTAAATTTAAAAAATGATATACTATTTTTATGGAGAGCTAACAATTATATATAAATGTACTACTCTATTTCCTAGATAATACTTAGTAAAACTTTTTATAACAAAGGCTAGCAAAGTTAAAGTTTTCTATCTATTGGAAGTTAAATAAATATGTAAGGAATTAAAATGAAAAAAAGTACAGTATTGTCATTAACCACAGCTGCAGTTATTTTAGCAGCCTATGCCCCTAATGAGGTAGTCTTAGCGGATACATCTAGCTCTGAAGATACTTTAAATATCTCTGATAAAGAAAAAGTAGTAGTAGATAAGGAAACAGAAAATAAAGAGAAACATGAAGAGATTCATCATGCTATAGAAGCTTCAAAGGATACTGAAGAAAAGAACACAACAATTATTGAGGAAAAAGAAGTTGTTAGTAAAAATCCTGTGATAGACAATAGCACTAGCAATGAAGAAGCAACAAGCAAAGAAGAAAATTCCAATCAATCCCAAGGAGATAAAGCGGACTCGTCTGCAAGTAAAGACCCAGAAAGTCCCAAAAAAGAGGATAAACTTGTCTATATTGCTGAATTTAAAGATAAAGAATCTGGAGAAAAAGCAATCAAGGAATTATCCAATCTTAAGGATACAAACGTTTTATATACCTATAATACGATTTTTAATGGTGTTTCAATAGAAACAACTCCAGATAATCTGGATAAAATTAAACTAATAGAAGGTATTTCATCGGTTGAACGGTCACAAAAACTCCAACCCATGATGAATCATGCCAGAAAGGAAATTGGAGTTGAGGAAGCTATTGATTACCTAAAGGCCATTAATGCTCAATTTGGAAGAAATTTTGATGGCAGAGGTATGGTCATTTCAAATATCGATACGGGGACAGATTATAGGCATAAGGCTATGAGAATCGATGATGATGCCAAAGCCTCAATGAGATTTAAAAAAGAAGACTTAAAAGGCACTGATAAAAATTATTGGTTGAGTGATAAAATTCCTCATGCTTTTAATTATTATAATGGTGGTAAAATTACCGTAGAAAGAGCTGATGATGGAAGTGATTATTTTGATCCCCATGGGATGCATATTGCAGGGATTCTTGCTGGAAATGATACTGAAAAAGACATCAAGAACTTTAATGGCATAGATGGAATTGCACCTAATGCACAGATCTTCTCTTATAAAATGTACTCTGACGCAGGATCTGGGTTCGCAGGGGATGAAACAATGTTTCATGCTATTGAAGATTCCATCAAACACAACGTTGATGTTGTTTCGGTATCATCTGGTTTTACAGGAACAGGTCTTGTAGGTGAGAAATATTGGCAAGCTATTAGAGCATTAAGAAAAGCAGGCATTCCAATGGTTGTCGCTACGGGTAACTATGCGACTTCTGCTTCAAGTTCTTCATGGGATTTAGTAGCAAATAATCATCTGAAAATGACCGACACTGGAAATGTAACACGAACTGCAGCACATGAAGATGCGATAGCGGTCGCTTCTGCTAAAAATCAAACAGTTGAGTTTGATAAAGTTAACATAGGTGGAGAAAGTTTTAAATACAGAAATATAGGGGCCTTTTTCGATAAGAATAAAATCACAACAAATGAAGATGGTTCAAAAGCTCCTGATAAATTGAAATTTGTATATATAGGCAAGGGCCAAGACCAAGAGTTGATAGGTTTGGATCTTAAGGGCAAAATTGCAGTAATGGATAGAATTTATACAAAGGATTTAAAAAATGCTTTTAAAAAAGCTACGGATAAGGGCGCACGCGCCATTATGGTTGTAAATACTGTCAATTACTACAATAGAGATAATTGGACAGAGCTTCCAGCTATGGGATATGAAGCGGATGAAGCTACTAAAAGTCAAGTGTTTTCAATTTCAGGAGATGATGGTGTAAAGCTATGGAACATGATTAATCCTGATAAAAAAACTGAAGTCAAAAGAAATAATAAAGAAGATTTTAAAGATAAGTTGGAGCAATACTATCCAATTGATATGGAAAGTTTTAATTCCAACAAACCGAATGTAGGTGACGAAAAAGAGATTGACTTTAAGTTTGCACCTGACACAGACAAAGAACTCTATAAAGAAGATATCATCGTTCCAGCAGGATCCACATCTTGGGGGCCAAGAGTAGATTTACTTTTAAAACCCGATGTTTCAGCACCTGGTAAAAACATTAAATCTACTCTCAATGTCATTAATGGGAAATCAACTTATGGCTATATGTCAGGAACTAGTATGGCAACTCCAATCGTAGCAGCTTCTACTGTTTTGATTAGACCGAAGTTAAAGGAAATGCTTGAAAGACCTGTATTGAAAAATCTTGAGGGAGATGACAAAATAGACCTTACAAGTCTTACAAAAATTGCTTTACAAAATACTGCGCGACCTATGATGGACGCAACGTCTTGGAAAGAAAAAAGCCAATACTTTGCATCACCTAGACAACAGGGAGCAGGGCTAATTAATGTTGCCAATGCTTTGAGAAATGAAGTTGTAGCGACTTTCAAAAACAAGGATTCTAAAGGTTTGGTAAACTCTTATGGTTCTATTTCTCTTAAAGAAATAAAAGGAGAAGAAAAATATTTTACAGTTAAGCTTCACAATACATCAGACAGACCTTTAACCTTTAAAGTTTCAGCATCAGCGATAACTACAGATTCTCTAACTGACAGATTAAAACTGGATGAAACATATAAAGATGAAAAATCTCCAGATGGGAAGCAAATTGTTCCAGAAATCCATCCAGAAAAAATCAAAGGAGCAAATATCACATTTGAGCATGATACTTTCACTATAGGCGCAAATTCTAGCTTTGATTTGAATGCGGTTATAAATGTTGGAGAGGCTAAAGACAAAAATAAATTTGTAGAATCATTTATTCATTTTGAGTCAGTGGAAGAAATGGAAGCTCTAAACTCTAACGGGAAGAAAATAAACTTCCAACCTTCTTTGTCGATGCCTCTAATGGGATTTGCTGGGAATTGGAACCACGAACCAATCCTTGATAAATGGGCTTGGGAAGAAGGATCAAAATCAAAAACAATGGAAGGTTATGATGATGATGGTAAACCGAAAATTCCTGGAACCTTGAACAAGGGTATTGGTGGAGAACATGGTATAGATAAATTTAATCCAGCAGCTATTATTCAAAACAGAAAAGATAAAAATATTACATCACTAGACCAAGACCCAGACTTATTTGCCTTTAACAACCAAGGTATTCATGCAGAATCCACTAGTGGATCTAATGTTGCTAGGGTATATCCACTTGACTCAAAGGGAGAACCACAAAGTGTTTCACTAGAAAGAGGATTAACCCCTTCTCCACTTGTATTAAGAAGTGCAGAAGAAGGATTGATTTCAATAGTAAATACAAATAAAGAGGGAGAAAATCAAAGAGACTTAAAAGTCATTTCGAGAGAACACTTTATTAGAGGAATTTTAAATTCTAAAAGCAATGATGCAAAGGGAATCAAATCATCTAAACTAAAAGTTTGGGGTGATTTGAAGTGGGATGGACTCATCTATAACCCTAGAGGTAGAGAAGAAAATGAACCAGAAAGTAAGGATAACCAAGATCCAGCTACTAGGATAAGAGGACAATTTGAATCAATAGCTGAGGGTCAATACTTCTACAAATTCAAATATAGATTAACCAAGGATTATCCATGGCAAGTTTCTTATATACCAGTAAAAATTGATAATACAGCTCCAAAAATTATTTCAATTGATTTTTCTAATCCAGATAAAATTAAATTGATCGCAAAAGATACCTACCACAAGGTAAAGGATGAGTACAAACACGAAACCTTGTTTGCTAGAGACCAAAAAGAACATCCTGAGAAATTTGAAGAAGTAGCCAACGAAGTATGGTACGCAGGTGCAGCTCTTGTCGATAAGTATGGAGATGTTGAGAAAAGTCTTGATGTAACTTACGCCGGAGAGGGTGAGGGAAGAAATAGGAAACTTGATAAAGATGGAAATACTATCTACGAAATTAGCGGAGCAGGAGATTTAAGAGGAAAAATCATCGAAGTAATCGCCCTAGATGGTGCAAGCAACTTCACCAAAATCCATAGAATTAAATTTGATGACCAAGCTGATGAAAAAGGAATGATTTCTTATTACCTAGTAGATCCTGACAAAGCTGCTTCTAAATATGAAAAACTAGGTGAAATTTCTGAAGAAAAACTCAAAAATGCAAAGAGCCCAGAGGAAAATACCAATAATAATCAAGCTAAGGATGAAGATTCAAAACCAGATGAAGAAAGTTCAGTTGAGGGAGAAGCTAGCCTTGAAATAAATAAAACTATTTCAACAATTAGAGACTTTGAAAATAAAGACCTAAAGAAACTCATTAAAAAGAAATATAGGGAAGAAGAGGACTTTGTAAATGGTGGTACAAGAACAGTAGAACTTGATTATCAATATGACGATGAAGGAAATATAACTGCCTATGAAGATAAGAGTGCTCTAGAATATGAAACTGAGAAACTTGATGATGTTAAATCAAAACTTGGTGGAGTATTAAGCCCATCAAAGGATGGACATTTTGAAATTCTTGGAAAAGTAAGTAATGTATCCAAAAATGCTAAGGCTTACTATGGCAATGACTTCAAATTAATAGAAATTAAGGCAAGTAAATACGACCCACAAACTAAAACTCTAACCTTTGACTTATTTGCAAACACAAATGATGTAGTCGATGGTCTATCCTTTACGGGTGATATGAATATCCTTGTAAAAGATAAGGGTGAAACAAAAGCTAAAACTAAAATTAGAATGCCTGAAAAAAATAAGGAAACTAAAACAGAATATCCCTATGCATCAAGTTATGGGAATGTAATTGAATTAGGAGAAGGAGATCTTTCAAAGAACAAACCAAACAATTTAACTGAAATGGAATCTGGTAAAATCTATTCTGATTCAGAAAAACAACAATATCTGTTAAAGGATAACATCATTCTAAGAAAAGGCTATGCACTAAAAGTGACTACCTATAATCCTGGAAAAACGGATATGTTAGCAGGGAATGGAGTTTATAGCAAGGAAGATATAGCAAAAATACAAAAGACCAATCCTAATCTAAGAGTCCTTTCAGAAAAAATAATTTATGCTGATAGTAGAAATGTTAAAGATGGAAGAAGCACTCAATCAGTATTAATGTCGGCTTTGGACGGCTTTAACATTGTAAGATATCAAGTGTTTACCTTTAACATGAATGATAAAGGGGAAGCAATCGATAAAGATGGAAATCTTGTGACAGATTCCTCTAAACTTGTATTATTTGGTAAAGATAATAAAGAGTATCATGGGGAGGAATATTCTAATGTAGAAGCTATAAAAGAAGATGGCTCCATGTTATTTATTGATACCAAACCAGTAAACCTTTCAATGGATAAGAACTACTTTAATCCATCTAAATCTAATAAAATTTATGTACGAAATCCAGAATTTTATTTAAGAGGTAAGATTTCTGATAAGGGTGGTTTTAACTGGGAATTGAGAGTTAATGAATCGGTTGTAGATAATTATTTAATCTACGGAGATTTACACATTGATAACACTAGAGATTTTAACGTTAAGCTGAATGTTAAAGACGGTGACATCATGGACTGGGGAATGAAAGACTATAAAGCAAACGGATTTCCAGATAAGGTAACAGATATGGATGGAAATGTTTATCTTCAAACTGGCTATAGCGATTTGAATGCGAAAGCAGTTGGAGTCCACTATCAGTTTTTATATGATAATGTTAAACCCGAAGTAAACATTGATCCTAAGGGAAATACTAGTATCGAATATGCTGATGGAAAATCTGTAGTCTTTAACATCAATGATAAAAGAAATAATGGATTCGATGGTGAGATTCAAGAACAACATATTTATGTAAATGGAAAAGAATATACATCATTTGATGATATTAAACAACTAACAGATAAGACACTAAATATTAAGATTCTTGTAAAAGATTTCGCAAGAAATACAACCGTAAAAGAATTTATTTTAAATAAAGATACGGGAGAAATGAGCGAATTAAAACCTCATAGGGTGACTGTGACCATTCAAAATGGAAAAGAAATGAGTTCTCAGATAGTGCCGGAAGAAGATTTTATTTTACCTGTCTATAAGGGTGAATTAGAAAAAGGCTATCAATTTGATGGTTGGGAAATTGCTGGTTTCGAAGGTAAAAAAGACGCTGGCTATGTTATTAATCTATCAAAAGATACCCTTATAAAACCTGTATTCAAGAAAATAGAGGAGAAAAAGGAGGAGGAAAATAAACCTACTTTTGATGTATCCAAAAAGAAAGATAAGGTGCAAGCAAATCATAATCAATTAGATGAAAGTCACAGAAAAGAGGATTTACAAAGAGAAGATCATTCACACAAATTTGATTCAACTAAAGATGTCAAAACTACAGTTCCTGTACAAGTAAATTATAGTCAATTAGATGAAAGTCAAAGATCTGATTCAACTAAGGATGTTACAGCTCCAGTTCCTGATAAAAATGATAAAAACTTTGAAAATGAGAAGGAAGTTTATCTTAATGAACCAGAGAACATAGCTAATAAAGATACCAATATTGATAGTAAATCAACTACTAACAATGATAGGTTGCCAAAAACCGGAACAGTTAGCGAAGTCTTCACGTCATTGGTTGCCGGAATAATGTTTACCGTAGGTGCATTTCTTGGATTA
This sequence comes from Streptococcus sp. 1559, assembly GCF_013276735.1. Lineage (NCBI taxonomy): Bacteria > Bacillati > Bacillota > Bacilli > Lactobacillales > Streptococcaceae > Streptococcus > Streptococcus sp. 1559. The sequence continues at coordinate 385 of NZ_VMLO01000067.1, read as the reverse complement.
AAGAAAAAAGATTAAGATTAAGACAAAAGCTATAGATGAAAAAATGGTTTATGTACTGAGATGGTGTGATGATGAAACAGTTTTGTGAAAATAGCTATTTATAACTCAATTATTTAGTTTACTTTACTATTGATACTCTTTTTGGATTTATTAATAGACTTAGTTTAGAAAACTAATGAATTGATTGAAAGGGTTAGTATTGACAAATATTGATTAGCAAATAGAGTCTTTCAAAATTTAAAGGCTAATAGAGGTGATGAGACAATTTCAAGGAATTAAGTAGCGTTTGGTTGCTTAATTCCTTTTCATTTGGGAGGTAGTTTTTCACCTGCTTCCTTATTTTATCGCCATTATTTAACCACTTAGACGTAAGCGCGTCATAACA
>NZ_VMLO01000066.1:0-5565 GCF_013276735.1 Streptococcus sp. 1559 | reverse complement strand
CGGGTGGTTATGACTTTATATGATGAAAAAGGGAAAGAAGTTGCTAGACAGTATGTTGCTAAACTTGACGGAACGAGCTTGGATGTTCAATTAAATGGGAAATTGGGACGCCGTGTTCGTGTGCAACTACGTAAGAACAATCAAGCCCTCAGTCTTGCAGAAGTAGAAGTTTTCCGCTTTATCGCTACGAATGGTGAGACGGCGACACAAGTTTCTAAGCCAGTTCAACCAATCAGTCAAACGCCTGTGAAAGACAAAACATTGACAATTCAACATAGTGGAGCTTATATTGCCCGCTACTCTATAACTTGGGAAGAAGTTACAGTAGACAAAGATGGAAACCAAGTTGTTCGTAGTCGTTCTTGGGAAGGAAACGGTCGCAACCAGACTGCAGGTTTTGTCCTCAACCTCCCAATCAAAGGAAACATGAGAAATCTGCGAATTAAGATTGAGAAAAAGACAGGTCTACTATGGAATAGATGGCAAACAATCTATGAAAACAGACCAATTTTAGCTCAACCCCACCGTAAAATTACCCATTGGGGAACAACATTAAATTCTAAGATTTCTGATGACGATGTCTTGTAAAAAATCCTACTATTCAAGAATGAGATGATTTAGTTTATAAGAAAGTACTACCTGAGCTTGAATAGAACTCAGGTAGCTATCTGTGAGAGAACAAAATTAAACAGAAAGGTATAGTGAGGTGTTCTAATTTGAACATGAGCGGAAAAACTTTTCTAAAAACTTAGAAAGGAAGGGGAGTTCGGGTTTGAATTGAATCCGATCTACTCTTCTCAATATTATCAAAATTAAGAAAGAAAGGAATTGAACCCATCATAAAAGCAGTGGGAAAAAGATAGTTGGTCTAGCGAGCATCGCTCACTGCGCCCCACTCCTATTTTCCCTTTGGCTTTTTAACGGGTTTGGTATCTTTCTCAATATAAAATATAAAAAAGAAAGGTAGAGCGCGTGTTTTGATTTGAACACGAGCGGAAAACTTTTCTAAAAACTCAGAAGAGAAGGGGAGTTCGGGTTTGAATTGAAGCCGTTCTAATCTTCTCAATATCATCAAAATTAAGAAAGGAATTGACCCCACCCTAAAAGCAGTGGGAAAAAGATAGTTGGTCTAGCGAGCATCGCTCACTGCGCCCAACTCCTATTTTCCCTTTGCTTTTTGACGGGTTTGGTATCTTTCTCAATATAAAATAAAGAAAGGTAGAGCGTGTGTTCTGATTTGAACACGAGCGGAAAACTTGGAAAATAGATAATCTGACTGAAAAATCAGGATTTCTCGTCAGATTCCTAATTTTCAGTCGTTTTCTTGTCGCTCTTTGTATCATAAATTATGTCTATCCATATTGCTGCTCAGCAGGGTGAAATTGCTGATAAAATTCTTCTTCCAGGGGATCCTCTTCGTGCGAAATTTATTGCGGAGAATTTCCTTGAAGATGCTGTTTGTTTTAACGAAGTGCGTAACATGTTTGGTTACACTGGTACTTACAAGGGTCACCGTGTATCTGTTATGGGAACTGGGATGGGAATGCCATCTATTTCGATTTATGCGCGTGAGTTAATTGTTGACTACGGAGTGAAAAAATTGATTCGTGTGGGAACTGCAGGATCTTTGAATGCAGATGTCCACGTACGTGAATTGGTTTTGGCGCAGGCAGCTGCAACCAACTCTAACATCATCCGCAATGACTGGCCACAGTACGATTTCCCACAAATCGCTAGCTTTGATTTGCTAGATAAGGCTTATCATATTGCCAAAAATCTCGGTATGACAACCCACGTTGGGAACGTTTTGTCATCTGATGTCTTTTATTCAAACTACTTTGAAAAGAACATCGAGCTTGGTAAATGGGGAGTCAAGGCTGTGGAAATGGAAGCAGCAGCACTTTACTATCTGGCAGCCCAACACCATGTTGACGCGCTAGCTATTATGACAATCTCTGATAGCTTGGTTAATCCAGATGAGGACACGACTGCAGAAGAACGTCAAAATACCTTCACCGATATGATGAAGGTTGGATTAGAAACCTTGATTGCTGAATAAAAGAGAACACAAAAGGAAGACTTTCTGGATGAAAATCTTCCTTTTTTAGTCATTCAGTCCATACTGTGACCTTAATGAAATGTTGCTCTACCGTCTATTTTTTAAGAGATTGCAAAAAACAATCAATCTCTGCTTGAGAATGGAGAATACGCATCTTTTCTGGGTAAGTATTGTTTAAATATTGGTATCTATCCTTAGCATTTTTTGTTCGACCATCCCAGAGAATCCAACGAATAAATTCCCAGTTGAATTGCTCGGGGCATCCCTTAGCCATGCTTTCTCTCACTTTTCCTCTGTATTTTAAATAGCGCTTAAAGGCTCTTAGCAAACAATTCCAAGCAGAGAAGTTTAAAAAGATGATTTGGTTAGCTTCCTGCATTCTTTCTTCGTAATAACACCAAGAATAATTACCATCGATGACCCAAGCTTCATGCTTGGTGAGAAAATTTTTCATCTCGGTTAACATCCAATCACGGTCACTGTCTTGCCAACCAGGTTGAAATTGGAGTGTGTCCATATGAAGTTTTGGGATGGAGTAGTAGAGAGATAACTTTTCAGCTAGCGTTGACTTACCAGCACCAGAATATCCGATAATTGCAATTTTCATTTTCTACCTTTTCCTATTTGGAGACAAAAAAACAGCCTCTATGGACTGTTTCTTATTTAGCAAGTTTAGCTGAAAGACGAGCTTTATCGCGGCTTGCTTTGTTTTTGTGAATCAAACCTTTAGTTTCTGCTTTATCGATAGCTGAGCTAGCAGCACGGAAAAGTTCTTCAGATGGGTTTGCTTCGAAAGCTTTGATAGCAGTACGCATAGCTGATTTTTGAGCTGAGTTCTTTTCGTTTTGTTTAACGTTCAATTCAGCGCGTTTGATAGCTGATTTAATGTTTGCCAATGTTCTTACCTCCATATTTACTAACTATACCATTATATCTGAAAACTTACGTTTTGACAAGGGAAAATTATTTTTTTAAGTAAATTTCATCGATTTCATGGTTCTTTGTTTTATGAAGAATCACTTCTGCACGATTTCTAGTTGGTTCAATATAATTTTGTAGATTTGTGAGATTGATACTGGTCCAGACCTGATGGGCAAAGGATTCCACTTCCCCAATCGGCATTTGTGTAAAACGATAATAGTAGCTATCAGGGTCGTTTTGGGCTAGGCTCAGGATTTTCAAGAAACGGTCTAGATACCAACTCTCGATGTCATCAACTGAAGCATCAACATAGATGGAAAAGTCAAAGAAGTCAGTAATATAGAGACGCTCGTTTTGTGGATTTTGAAAGACGTTAATCCCCTCGACAATCACAAAGTCAGCAGCTTTTACTCGTTGTTTTGCTTCAGGGACGATGTCATAGACTTCATGAGAGTAGACAGGAATATCCACATCTTGTCCATTTTTGATGCAGTCCAAGAAGTTGAGAAGAGCTTCCATATCATAGCTTTCAGGAAATCCCTTACGATTTAAAATCCCTTGTTCAATCAAGGTCTGGTTGGGATAGAGAAAGCCGTCAGTTGTTACCAACTCAACCCTAGCATCTGTAAGTGTACGGGACAGTAGGATTTGAAGTAGGCGACTGGTTGTGGATTTTCCAACGGCAACACTCCCAGAAACCCCAATGATAAAAGGCTGGGATTTGCTTTCACGTTGAAGGAAAATCCCTTTTGAAAAGGCCAAATCATCCTTGGTACGCTTGTAAATCTGGATGAGATGGGCTAGGGGGAGATAGACATCGGTAACATCCTGCAAGCTAATCTGGTCATTAAAACTCTTGATGGATTCTAATTCCTCTTCTGTCAAAGGAGGTGTCGTCTTTCGATGTAAAGATTGCCAAGTCTGGCGACTGATTTTTTCAAAATGTAAAAATTCGTTGGTCATTTGTTTTCCCCTAGATATTTTGTCTATCATACCATAAAAAGTTAAAAAAATAAAGCGGTTTCTTGAATGTGGTAAGTCAATAGTATATAATGGTAACTTCTCAAAGTAACTTCCACTTACCTAACCGAAGTGGAAATTAGTCTAAAACGGATTTTTATGGTGGAATTAAGTGTGAGACGTTTGAGTTAGAAATGAGGTCTACTATGACAAAACATAAACATCTTACCCTTTCCGACCGTAATGATATCCAACTGGGCTTAGAGCGCGGTGAAACCTTCAAAGCTATCGGGCAACTTGTTCTAAAAGACCCAACTACTGTTTCTAAAGAAGTCAAACGAAACAGACAAGTCCGAGAGTCTACATGCAATAATCTTCCTTGCCCTCTACTCGACAAAGCTCCCTTTGTCTGTAATGGATGTCCTAAAAGAAGACAAAACTGTGGCTATCAGAAAATCTTCTACCTCGCTAAACAAGCTCAAAAACAGTACGAACAAACTCTTGTTGAAGCTCGTGAAGGAACTCCCCTCAATTCCAAGACCTTCTGGGAAATGGACAAAGTCATTTCTGATGGGGTTAAAAAGGGACAACACATCTATCATATCCTCAAAACTCATAACCTTGATGTCAGCTCCTCAACCGTCTATCGACACATCCGAAAAGGATACCTATCTATCGCTCCTATTGACCTAGCCAGAGCCGTTAAATTCAAAGAAAGACGGAAAACTAAGCTACCTTCCATCCCTAAAGAAGCTAAAAAAGGCCGTTCCTATGAGGATTTCCTAAATTATTTAACCCTTAATCAACTAGACTCTTGGCTGGAAATGGATACGGTTATGGGCAGAATGGGAGGTAAAGTCCTACTCACCTTCAATCTCTCTTTCTGTAACTTTATCTTCGCTAGACTTCTGGATAATAAAACTGCCCTTGAGGTTACCAAACACCTCTATGACATCAAGAACACTCTTCACCAAGCTGATAAAGATTTCTGTCAACTCTTTCCTGTCATCCTGACAGATAATGGTGGAGAGTTTGCCAGGGTTGATGATATCGAAATGGATGTGCGAGGAGAGAGTAAACTCTTCTTTTGTGACCCTAATCGCTCTGACCAGAAAGGGAGAATTGAGAAAAATCACACGCTGATTCGCGACATTCTGCCTAAAGGAACTTCTTTTGACAATTTAACTCAAGAGGAAATCAATCTCGTCTGTTCGCATGTCAACAGTGTCAAACGCGCTGCTTTGAATGGAAAGTCAGCCTATGAACTCTTTGCCTTTACTTACGGAGAAGAAATTCCTAAACTTCTAGGTATTTCTAAAATACCTGCAGAAGACGTCTGTCAGTCGTCTAAATTACTCCAACATAAGTTCTAAAAACTAACCTTTAACCACATTCAAACGTCTCACACTAACTTCCACCATAGCGGAACTTAATCTGAAACGCTTTCAGATGAGGGGATTTTGTGCGCTCTTTTTTTCTATTCATTTTGGCTACAAAAGCAATAAAATCAAGCATTAGTAAAACCAGTGGAACTTACCCTGACACGGATTTCCACTGGTTTTTACAATTTTTATCAGACTAACTTCCACTTCTACTAGCGGTGGAACTTAGTTTGGGAATTTACC
>NZ_VMLO01000065.1:5917-10535 GCF_013276735.1 Streptococcus sp. 1559 | reverse complement strand
GAAAGAGGAACTGGACAAGAATATCTGAATCCGAATAACGACAGTAGCGGCGTTGGTCATTCGTTACTAAATACTTAGAAATCCGCTCTTTTAGTTTCAACTGGGAAAAAAGTTCCTGAAAAAAGATAAGACCACCATACTGGGTGAAATGACCTCCATCGAAAGATAGTTGGTAAAAAGACTTGTTTTGGAAGTGATGATTTGGTAAACTGTTCATGTGAGTTTCCTTTCTTTTTGTGTTTTTTTCTACACTTATACCATAAAGGGGAAACTCTTTTTTGTCTAGTAAAAAACACCCATTGGGTGAAAAAAGAAACCATCCAGGATCTAAGCTAAGGCAAGGATTCTGGAGGGTTTTTAGATTAGGGGTGAATAATTGGGGTTAACGGTTATTTATACATATCTATTTTTTCAAATCTTCAGTCATATGTTCACCTGTGACCTAGGCTTTACGAGTGCCTTGCTCTACCAACTGAGATAAATCGGCGATTACACTTACAGTATAGCACTCTGAGAATAGATGTCAAGGAATTTTCATCTCTATTAGAAAAAGCCTGTCCTAAGACAAGGCTTTGAGTTTCTTCATCTTAGGATCCAGCACTTTCATAAGAATCCAAGCCCCTGTCCCATAGTTTCAAGGAAATACCAAAAAAGACAAGGGAAATCAAAATCAAACCTCCAATGTTAAAGAGTACATCCTTGTCCTGCAAAAAATAGCTAGCAGGATAGTAGGCCGTAAAGGCAAAAGGCACGATAAAGCTGATCAACCAACGAAGAAGCGAATTGTAAATGGAAATCGGGTACTTGGCAAAATCATTAAACATATAAAAAATGTAAATCATGGCGCCTGACTGCTTGGTCCAAAAAGCGATGCTGGCTGTCGCGATTTTCAAGGAAGTATAAATCAAGGTCGCAAAAGGAATACAAACTAGGAAAAGCAGGAATTTTGGAAGAGTCCAAGCAATGCTAGTCACTGTTGTTCCCAATAGGATACCACCGACCAAGAGTTCTCCCAAAGCATCAATCTGAAAAGTCTCAACTAGAATATGAAAGAGAGGATTGATAGGACGAGTCAGATACTTGTCAAACTCCCCTTTTCTCACCAAGCGTTGTCCCAATGCCCAGAGATTGTCAAAAAAGAGATGATCCAGTCCCTTGGGAATCAAGGAAAAACCATAGATAAAGGCAATTTCTTGAAAAGTCCAACCTTCCAGGGATGGGATGTGTTGAAAGATGACATTAAGAAACAATAGGTTCAAGCCTTGAGTCAAAAAAACTCCCAGCACACCAACCACAAAATCCACCTTGTATTCCATAATTTGTTTGATGTATTGTCTGATAAAAATCAGATGCATGCGTTGATATTTTTTCATACTAACCTCCCTGAATGGTAATGAATGACTGGACTCGTTTCCAAATCAACTGAGATAAGCTCACCATCACTAAGAGCCAGAAGAACTGCAAAGCGAGCGCCTGAATCATCTGACTGGCATCGTATTTCCCAACAATAATCATGACTGGAGTGTAAATCAAGGATGAAAAAGGCAAGAAGGACAGAATATCTGAAACAAGCTTTGGAAAGAAAGCCAAGGGAATCAAACTTCCAGACATAAAAGCCACTATGGAAGTCTTGAGTAGATTGGAACCCCATAGATTTTTAAATACAAAGGCTGAAAATCCAAAGCAGATATTAAAGAAAAAGTTAATCAGATAGGCCAGCGTTAAGCTAAAAAGATAAAGGACAGTTAATCCCAGCACTTCTACAATACCTTGTCCAGATACGATTTTCATCAACACGATGACACTTAAAAATGGAAGGCCAACAGAGATAAAAATCAACCACTTGGACCCAAGCTCGGTGAAAAGATATGAGGCCGCAAAATGCACCGGTCTCAACAAGCGCATGATAATAGAACCATCCTTGACCTCCTCCCCAATCATAAAGGAAGAATCGGATCTAGTCAGAAGATTGGTCACAAAACTCATGATGATGTAGAGGGTGATATCCGCCATACTGAAGCCCTGAATCAAAGACTCTTGTGAGGAATCAAAGACTGCCTTCCAGAGATAAAAAGCTACAAAAGCCCCCATGACATCGCCTATTCGATAGAGAATAAAGTTGACTCTATAGGTGATCAATTCCTGAACACCTGCATTGATAAAGGGTTTATAACGTCTCCACAATTTGACCATCTTAGAGCTCCTTTCGGTAGAAGCGACGGATAATATCCTCAATATCCGTATCCACCATCTTCAAATCGCGGATTTCAAAATCAGACAGGGTTTGCTTGATAATATCAGCTGACTGGTAGCGAGAACTATCGAATTCAATGTTGAGGCTGTTTCCTTGTCTATCAATGGTCATATCCGAAAAACCTTCATAGTGAGAGACGAGATGACTTTGACCTGGTAGCAGTTCAAAGGAGAGCGTCTTCATCTTGCCAAAGGTTTCCTTGAGTTGGCTCACCGTTCCATCAAAAATTTCCTGCCCCTTGTCAATCATGAAAATCCGATCACAGAGTTGCTCAATATCGCTCAAGTCGTGAGTGGTCAGGAGAATGGTTGTTTCTTCCTCCTGATTGATCTGAGTAATGGCACGACGAATGTTATCCTTGACCGAAACGTCCAAACCAATGGTCGGCTCATCTAAAAAGAGAACCTTGGGATTGTGGAGCAAGGAAGCTGCAATATCCGCCCGCATCCGTTGTCCCAGTGAAAGAGTTCGCACAGGATCCTTGATAAAGTCCTTCAAATCCAAGACTTCATTCAAAAAGTCCATGCGCTTATGAAAGAGCGAGTCTGGCACATCATAAATCTCTTTCAAAACCGTGTAGGTCTCTTGCAGTGCCAAATCCCACCATAGCTGGGTGCGTTGTCCAAAAACAACCCCAATATCTTTGACATAATCTTGCCGATTGTCCTGGGGAATCTTGCCGTTAATCCGACAAAAACCAGATGTTGGTTTCAAAATTCCTGTCAGCATTTTAATAGTTGTCGACTTCCCAGCACCATTTGCCCCGATAAATCCTAAAATCTGCCCTTTTGGAACCTCAAAGGTCAAATCCTTGACCGCTTCAAAGGTCTGCTTTTCAGGATGAATAAAGGAGCGCAAAGCCCCCTTCAAGCCCGGTTCCTTAACAGTCTTCACAAAATTTTTCTGAAGATGTTCCACTTCTATCATTGCCATATCTATCTCCCTATCATAAGGAATAGCAACATTGTGTTTTTAACTACAAATATTCTAAATCCTTACTTTCTACACCTTCTATATTTTATTACTACAGAAGGCTTTATACCAATCTATTATAGTCCAATAAAAAACAGAATGCAAGCGTTTGCCTATGGATTGTGAAATTAGGATTTCTCTCATAAAATAATACTTTTAATCAAAAATTCAGTTGAATAGTTTAAATTACCAACCTACTCATCTTCTCACCAGAGGGCGGTATTAACTTTGATTATAAAATCGGATACTCCCTCTATCCAGAAAATATGCTCAGAATGATTGTCTCTAAACAATACCTGCTCTTTTACCTCATTCATGAAAAAGAAGTCCATACCCTGAGAATTATCAACTCACGCACCGACTACCTAAACCAACTCGACCACCTCTTTCGTACATGTAGGAAACTATTTTCCTCACAAATAATCTCATTATAAAATCCAATAAATTTTTTTAGCTCACTTGAATATTTTCTTTGTATCGTTTTATCAGCTTCAATCTGATTTAGACTTGTTACCTTGGAACGACTTGAAATAACCTTTGTAAAATAACACTTAAGACTTTCATCATCTCGTATAAATTTTTCAATAGTGATATAAAAAGCTTTCATATTCTGTTTATAATCAGATATTAATTGATTAATTTTATCATTCTGATGAAGATTCGATACCATAATATATAGCGGATTGAAATAAGATGAGAACAAATTGATTGGAAAAGTAAAATTAATTTCTATAAATGTTTTAGCAATTGTTTCATACTATTTTAGATTCAGTCTACTATACATAAACTAACCTCCTCATTATTAGCAAGGCTTCTACTGATTATAACCTAATTCTTAGACTACTTCAAGACTAACTGTCCAATAATAATCTACAGATAAATCATCCACTCTTAATCAAATTTTATTCAATCCATCTACTCATTCCCAAAAGGTTGCTGTATAATGCAAGACATTTTTCTTACTGCTTTTACTTTTCCTTACCCTCAATTTAGTGAGCTAATAAATTATTCTTCTTCAAAAGGTTGAGATTTATCTAGTAACTCTAAAACATTAATGGTAGGTAGCAACATTGCTTCACTGCTATCAATTGCCGAAACTATTGAAACAATAGAACGTAAATAAGGACAAAGAATAGCAGTACCATTTACGTATAGAATATCGGTGATATTTTCATCTATATTTATTTCAAAATATCCTATTACAGTTACAGATATTTTTTCATGGCATCTTTGTCAACTAAAGAAACACTAAGTTTTACGGCTCCATGACTATAATCATCTGTATGACCAACCTTAACTATGGGATATAATATATCGAAGGTAAATGTGAACAAACTGATTAGGAAATTTAAACCAACTTCTAACAATGTGTTATACTCAATGAAAACCAAA
>NZ_VMLO01000065.1:0-5912 GCF_013276735.1 Streptococcus sp. 1559 | reverse complement strand
ACGAAGTCAGTAACCATACGCACGGCAAGGCGACGTTGACGTGGTTTGAAGAGATTTTCGAAGAGTATTAGAAAGCTCGATGGACTATTCCAGATTCATTCCACTAGATTTTGAAATCAAAAAAAGTTGAGACATAGCGTCTTCAACTTTTTTACATTACTTTAACTACTGATTAAAGTGAGTTTACGTCAACTTTGATACCAACACCTTGAGTAGTTGTGATAGTCAAGTTTGTTACGTAAGTTCCTTTAGCTGTAGCTGGTTTTGCTTTTTGGATTGTTTCGTTGAAAGCTTTAAAGTTTTCAACCAATTTTTCAGCTTCAAATGATACTTTACCGATGATTGCTTGAACGTTACCTGCACGGTCAGCACGGTAAGTGATTTTACCACCTTTAGACTCTTCAACTGCTTTAGCAACATCCATTGTTACAGTACCAGTTTTAGGGTTTGGCATCAAGTTACGTGGTCCAAGGACACGTCCAAGACGTCCAACAAGAGCCATCATATCAGGTGTAGCGATAACTACGTCGAAGTCCAACCAACCGTCGTTGATTTTAGCAACAAGGTCATCTTCACCAACAAAGTCTGCACCAGCAGCTTTTGCTTCTTCAGCTTTTGCACCGCGTGCGAAAACAAGAACGCGTGAAGTTTTACCAGTACCGTTTGGCAATACCATTGCTCCACGGATTTGTTGGTCAGCTTTTTTAACGTCGATGTTCAAGTTGTAAGCAACTTCTACAGTTGCGTCAAATTTTGCAAAGTTAGTTTCTTTTGCAAGTGCTACAGCTTCTTCTACGCTGTATGCTTTTGTGCTGTCGATTTTCTCAAGAGCAGCACGAAGTTGTTTGCTTTTTTTAGCCATTTTCTATTCTCCTTGTAAGTGGTTCAATCGATTTTCATCTCCCACGTCACTCCTCGAAATGATGAAGTCTTGCGGGTTTTCAGTCTATTACTTTCCTTTTCCTACGGCCTTAAGTTCCCTTGCTGTACCCAAGTACAAGTATCAGTCACTTGCCTAGTATGAAAAGCAACTAATAGACTGCTGTGAGATTTTCTACTGTGTTATTGATTAGTCAACAACAGTGAATCCCATAGAACGAGCAGTACCTTCGATCATACGCATTGCAGACTCTACGTTTGCTGCGTTCAAATCTGGCATCTTAGTTTCTGCAATTTCTTGTACTTGTGCACGAGTAACTGTAGCAACTTTAGTTTTATTAGGTGTACTTGATCCTTTTTCAACACCTGCAGCTTTTTTCAAAAGAACAGCAGCTGGTGGTGTTTTCGTAACGAAAGTAAATGATTTATCTTCGTAAACTGAGATAACAACTGGAATAATCATCCCAGCTTGGTCAGCTGTACGAGCGTTGAACTCTTTTGTGAATCCCATGATGTTGATACCAGCTTGACCAAGAGCAGGTCCAACCGGTGGAGCTGGTGTAGCTTTACCAGCAGGGATTTGCAATTTTACAAGTTTTTCGACTTTTTTAGCCATTTTTAAATCCTCCTTTGTGGTTTTGGCGGTAATTAGAGATTTTTACCTCCCACAAGTATGCTTTTCACATACCCATCTATTATACACTATTTATCTGGAATTGCAAGAGAAAAGTTTATTTTTTAATCGACGTAATCTCCGCCTTCAAAGCCGTAATACTCTTCCAAACTGAGACCACTTGCAGCAATTTCTTTTGCTTCTTTTCCGACATAACGCAGGTGCCATTCTTCAGCCATATAGCCTGTTTCCTTTTCCTTGCCTTTGAGATAACGGACAACAAAGCCATAATCAGCTGCATGATCCAAAAGCCATTGGGCTGCTTTTTCTTCTGTTACCAAATCACCATCAGTCCCAATCACATCAAAGGCCAAGCCTGTCTGGTGTTCGCTATAGCCAGGTCGAGCAGAATAACGGTCGGCAGCTTCTTTCCCATCTTGATTGACATAATCTTGGTAGAGTTTGGTCTGAGTTTCATAACTTCTAAAGCCACTGTAATGGTCACTGATTGGGAAGCCTGCCTCTTGCATGGCTTTGATGAGTTTGACCAACTCAGCCTTGGCTGTTGGATTTTCCCCCGGATTATAGTCTTTCGACAAAGGATAGTGTTTATTGGCTACGATGATTTCATCGTATTTACCCTGAATGCTATAGTAATCACCTTTATTGACCACTTCTGCTTTGTTCTGGGCAGTCCCTTGAGACTTACTGCCGACTGTGCCATCAGCCTTGGCTGTCTGTTCTGTCTTAGCTTCTCCGTCTTCATTTTTTGCTTTTTCTTGTGAACAAGCTGCTAGACTCAAGGATATCAAGGCTGTCAAGACAAGGTATCTTTTTTTCATTTCTACTCCTTTATTTCTAATAGTTTATCTACTTCTGACGATAAACATTCGACTAATTTTTTAATCTCTTCCGGTTTTGCTTGGCAGGTTTCTGCTGTCATTTCTTCAAAGGGAACCCACCAAACTGGACCACGTCCATTGAGACCGTGACCATTCATATCACCGCTTCGTCTAGGAAAAAAATGCCAGTGGAGATGGGCATCGCCATTTCCTAGCAGTTCAACATTCATTTTCTCAGCAGCAAAGGCCTTGGCAACTGCCTCTTGGACTAGACTCATTTCTTCGAGGAAACGTAGTCTTGTTTCCTTTTTCAAATGGTGCAATTCGGTAACGTGTTCCTTGGCTAGAAAAAGACTATAGCCTGCAAAATACTGGTGATCTCCAATGACTACATATCCTGTTCCTAATTCTTTGACAAAATAGGGATTTTCTCCCTTCTTGATGAGCTCAATTCTCTGACAAATAAGGCACATATTAGTCTACCAATGCGCTCTTCAGATAAGCATCAACCATACGCTCTGTTGCAACCACCGAGTCAATGTGTGTTCGTTCGTAAGAGTGACTTGATTCAATACCAGCACCAAGCAGAGCGTGTTTGACTTCTGCCCCTGCAGACATAGCCGCTGAAGCGTCCGAACCATAAAATGGATAGATGTCCAGCTTAAATGGAATATCTTGCTCTTTCGCCAAGGCAACCAAATGTTGACGGAAGTCATAGTGATAAGGTCCAGAAGCATCCTTGACACAGATGGACACTGTGTACTCATCTGTCTGCTGGTCATCACCCATAGCGCCCATATCCACAGCCAGATATTCTACTACCTGAGCAGGAATGTTAGAATTAGCACCGTGTCCCACTTCTTCAAAAACTGAAAAAGCAAAATGGGTTGTTACAGGCAACTCAATCTTCTCTTCCACATAAATACGAAGCAGGTTAAGCAAAATCGCTGCGCTGACCTTGTCATCCAAATGACGAGACTTGATAAAACCTGTCTCTGTCACGACAGTTCGTGGGTCAAAGCTGATAAAATCACCGACCTCAATGCCAAGAGCACGAGTTTCTTTTTCATTGGTTACTTTGGCGTCCAAACGCACTTCCATATTGTCTTGCGTGCGTTCTGCAGTTCCTGCATCCTTATAGACATGGCAAGAAGTTTGGTGGATGAGGATGGTTCCTGATAGCTTTTGACCTGTACTAGCCACATGAACGGTACAGTTTTCTCCTTCAATCATGTTCCAAGGAAAACCACCGATACGGTCCATTTTGAGACGGCCATCTGGTTTGACAGCACGGACAATAGCACCAAGCGTATCTACATGGGCAGTCACATAGCGTTGTTGCTCATCATTTTGACCTTTAATAGTTACATTGACACCGCCCTTGGCCGTGCGAACCGGTTGGTAACCAAAACCTTCTAGAGTCTTGACTAAATAGTCCGAAATCTCCCGAGTGAAGCCCGTTGGCGACGCAATGGCTGTCAGTTCTTTGATATATTCTACTGTTTGATTCATTTCTTCACCTCTTTTGCTACCTATTATAACACATTTATCATCGGATAAAAAAAGAAAATCACTCCTGTAGACTTGGCTACAAAAGTGATTTTATACTCAATGAAAATCAAAGAGCAAACTAGGAAACTAGCCGCAGGCTGTACTTGAGTACGACAAGGCGACGTTGACGCGGTTTGAATTTGATTTTCGAAGAGTATTAGTGATTATTCCATTTCAAAAACATCACTTTCTTGCTTGTTTGGTAAAACCAATGAGAGCAAGATTCCAACGATGGCTGGCACCAACCATGGGAGTGAGGCCTTGGCAAAAGGAAGAACGCTAACAAGATTTGCAAAAAATTCAACCTTAAAGGAGCTTCCTAGTACGCTTGCAATGCCAATAGCTGTAACAACAGCAATTGTCAACTGCATACCTGGTTTTGAAAGAGCCACGAATTTGTTGACAATGACAATCATAACGATGGCAATCGTGATTGGGTACAAAATAACCAGCACAGGGATTGAGTACTTGATAATCGCATCAAGACCCAAATTGGCAATGACAAATCCAATCAAGGTAAAGGCTGTCGCATAAACCTTGTAGCTGATTTGTGGGAAGCGCTCATTAAAGAACTCAGCTGTTGACACAATCAAACCAACTGTTGTTGTGAAGCAGGTTACAGTAACCATAGCTGCCAGGAAGAGTTGGGCTGTTGAGCCAAAGATTTCTTGGGTGGCTTGTGACAAGATGTAAACACCTGGTGTTCCACCCTTCATAGCCTCAGCTGGTACTGGGAAATGATTTCCAAGGAAACCTAAACCAATATACAGAGCGCTGAAAGCAAGGGCTACAACGATACCAACCACCCAAATAGTCGAAATGTATTCTTTCTTACTTGAAAATCCAAGTTGTTTCAAGGTTTGAACTGCGATTACGCTAAAGGCAACTGAAGCAAGGGCGTCCAAGGTATTGTAACCTTCTAGGAAACCTGTACCAAAGGCAGAAGCTTGATAAGCAGCTGAAGCAACTTGAGGACTTGTTCCACCGTATTTGAAAGCTCCCAGAACAACCAAGATAACAATCAAAATCGCAAAGACTGGCGTTAAAATACGGCCGATACGATCCAAGATTTTTGATGGATTGAGCGAAATCAAATAGGCTGCCACAAAATAAAGAACCGTAAAGACAATCAAACCAAGCCCTTTATTTGCATCCGACAAAAGGGGGCTAATCCCTACTTCGTAAGCTGTTGTAGCAGTACGTGGGATAGCAAAGAATGGACCGATTGACAAGTAAAGAACTGAGAGGTAAAGAGTCGCAAACCAAGGCGCTATCTTTGTTGAAATCTCGTAGATATATCCTTTAGGATTTAGCGTTCCAATAATCAGAGTCAAGACGGCGATACCGACACCTGAAAAGACAAAACCTGCGATGGCAGGAAGAAAATGTTCTCCAGATAGAGCACCCAGAGAAGGCGGAAAAATCAAGTTCCCCGCACCAAAAAATATTCCAAACAGGAGCAAACCTGTTAGGGCACCTTTTTTAGCCATGAAAATCTCCTTTATATTTATAAAATACTGACCTAGTATATCATGAATAGGAGTATGAAAAAAGCTTCACGAAGTAAATATTGAATGTTTTCAAGATTCTTAAAAATAAGAATTATCTAAAAATAATATTCTCCTACCTAAATCACACCAAGTAGGAGAAAATTCTTATGTTTAGAGTTCTTCAAAGGCAGTCATACCACCTTGGACATTGATAACCTCATAACTTTGTTCAGCTAGAAATTGGCAAGCACGCGCCGATCTCATTCCAGATTTACAAATAACATAATGTAACTGGTCCTTGTCCAATTGATCATAGGTATCAGTCAGTTGACTCAGAGGAAGATTCTGAGCACCTTCTAAATGAAGAGCTTCAAACTCATCCACTTCTCTCACATCCACTAAAGAAAGTTGCTCATTTTGGTAAAGCTGGTAAAATGCGTCAAAGGTTATTTCTTTCATTCTTTTTCTCCTAATACTCTTCGAAAATCTCTTCAAACCACGTCAGCGTCGCCTTACCATAGGTATGGTTACTGACTT
>NZ_VMLO01000064.1:0-3712 GCF_013276735.1 Streptococcus sp. 1559 | reverse complement strand
TGGCTTGAAGCCATAATAACCGCCCTCATTGCTGAGAATCGGTTTTCTAAATAAATCAAGTCAGCTGTTTGCATAATATAAATTATGTAAACAAACTCTACAACAACAAATCTTTGACTTTCCCAATTTCACTTTTTGGAATAACCAGGTGAATCATATTACCCAGATACATTCTGGTTGAGCCGTTAACTGTTTGGCTCTTTCCATTATGGACTTGGGTAGTGATGAGGACGTTGTGTGGTAAGTTGAGTTCGTGTACTTGTTTTCCAGCAATCTTATCAGAAACTGGTATTTCGATAAGGGTAACTTCTCCTTCACTGGATACTTCTTCTGGAAGCATTTTTTCCAGCATGGCTTCATAGACTGGTGTACCCTTGAGCAAATCCATGATAATATAAGAAACAAGAGTGACAAGACCAAGTGGCATGAGGTTGCGAATATCTCCTACCATCTCAGTTACGAGGATCATGGCAGTTAAGGGAGCTTTTGATATTGCTCCAAAATAGCCACTCATTCCTAGAATGACAAATATAGGGAATTGCTCTTGACTGACAAGTCCAAGATTGACGCAGATAACACCAACTAGGGCACCAAGTAAGGAACCAAGCGCCAAAATTGGTAGGAAAATGCCTCCTGGAAGACCACTTCCATAACTAATCATGCTCCAGATAAAGCGAATTAAAAAGTAAGCTAATAGAACTTGGAAACTAAAATCTTGCTCAGTTAAGGAAAGAACAAGCTGATTTCCACCACCAAGGACGTGGGGTAAAAAAATTCCGACTGGTATGATGAGAATAAAAGCAAGAATTGGATAATAAGCTCTATCCAAATGGATTTTTTGACCAATCCAATCATAAAGTCTACCGACATCGAGCACAGCTTTTTCATAGAGAAAACCGGAAAATCCAAGGAAAATTCCCATCACAAGATAAATCCAGTATTGATCTAGGGTCATGAGAGGAATGTTATCTGGCATATCCAATACTGGTGTCAAACCGAACATGAGCAGAGACACAAAGTTTGCTACGATGCTGGCTGCTAGTGTAGAAACCCAGAAAAAGCGCGAAAAATGGTGATAAACTTCTTCTACTACAAAGAGGAGGCCTGCTATTGGTGCATTAAAGGCTGCGGCTAAACCTGCTGCAGCTCCACTGGCAATTAAGGAACGTTCCTCTACTGGACTGGATTTGAGCCACTTGGCAATTCCTTTACCACCAACTGCTCCCAGTTGGATACTTGGCCCTTCACGCCCCAGCATAAGGCCGCTGGCAATAGCAAGCATTCCTAGCACATATTTTTTCCAAAGAACGCCCCACCAGTTGAGGGACATGAGGCCTTTCAGTTCGGCTTCGACTTGCGGAATTCCTGAGCCTTTGATATCTTTTTCTGATCGAGTTAATTTAGCACTGAGCCAACAGATGAGTATATAAAACAAAACCAGTACAAAAAGATTGCGCACTAGGTGCTCTTGATCTTGATAAAGTCCTTGTATCAGGTGGAAGCCCTTTTCAATTAAGAAACGAAAGGATCCGACGATAATTCCAACGACGAGGCCGACAATGATTCCTCGACCAACTTGGGATAGGATAGTGCTGGATGCAAAGGCGAATTCTTTCTTAGAACGGACTATTTCCGACTGTTCCTCCATGGTATTTCCTTTCAATTAACTTTCTTTTTTACCTAAAACCAGTGATTTAACAGGTTCAAAGCTGGTTCGGTGAATTGGGGTAACTCCTAGTTTTTCGAGTCCTTCTAGGTGTTTAGCAGTTCCATATCCTGCATTAGTAGCGAAATCATAGCCAGGAAACCGCTGATCGTATTCCTTCATCAATTCATCACGGGTCACCTTGGCTACTATAGAAGCTGCTGCGATAGCGAGGGAATTAGCATCACCTTTGATGATGGAGGTTTGTGAAATGGGCAACTCCAGTTTCATGGCATCTATCAAAAGGTGCTCAGGTTGAGGACTGAGCTGGGAGATTGCTTCCTGCATGGCCAGTTTAGTTGCTCCGTAGATATTGACTTGGTCGATGACCTGATTATCCATGATACCAACGCCAATTGACAAGGCTTGGTCTTGAACTGCTTGGAAAATCTCCAGATGTTTCTTTTTAGGAATTTTCTTGCTGTCATTGAGGCCTCTAATCTTACAATTTTGAGGTAAAATAACGGCTGCAGCGACTACTGGCCCAGCCAGAGGACCTCGGCCGACCTCGTCAACACCTGCTATCAAGATCAATCCTTGCTTGTAAAGTTCCTTTTCATAGGAAAGCATAGATTCCAAACGCAAATTTTCATCCAATTCAGCCTGAATGGCTTTTTTACGCTTGCTAATTTCTTTTTGAACTCCAGAGCGATTATCCTTTTCAAGATCTAAAAAAATAGGGCTTTCTAACTCCTTGACTGTCACAAGGAGTTCTTTGATTTCTTTAATCGTTGCCATCGAGGTCTTCCAATGTATCTAAGGTATAGTTACCGAGTTTGCCATCACGGACTTCCTTCACGAAGAGACTGTAAAAACGGTCATAGTCATCACGGAAACCGAGGGCGCGGGTCATATCCATAATAATCACAGGCGCTTCTTCTTCAATTTTCATTTGTTTGAAGCGTTCAGCCAGCTTTTCTGGATAATGTTCTTTGAAATAATTGATACCAAAAATGGTAACCTCATCCATAGGAAGCAACTGATCCTTGATAGCTCCAGTCAATGCCAACTTAAGTGCAACAGTTTCATCCTCAAACTTAGGCCAGAGAATCCCCGGTGTATCCAAGATTTCCAGATCTTTATTGCTTTTAAGCCATTGTTGACCTTTTGTGACCCCTGGCTTGTTTCCAACAACAGCAATCTTTTTACCAGCCAAACGGTTCATCAGAGTTGATTTACCAGCGTTTGGAATCCCGATAATCATGGTACGCAAGGTTTCAATCTGAATCCCACGTTCTTTCTGGCGAGCAATCTTATCAGCCATGAGCTTTTTGGCCGCATCTGTTACAACTTTTACAGTCACTTGCTCTTTGGAATTGATAGTCAGCGTCTGGATTCCCTGTGATTCAAAATACTGACGCCATTCCTTGGTCATTGCTGGATCAGCCAAGTCGGCCTTGTTTAAAATCAAGAGTTTTGGTTTATCACCAACAATCTTGGTCAACATAGGATTTTGACTAGATAGAGGTAAGCGTGCATCAACTAAAATCGTCACAAAATCAACAAATTTTAAATTTTCCTGAACCTGTCGACGCGCTTTAGACATGTGACCAGGAAACCATTGAATAGTAGCCATTGAGTTTTTTTCCTTTCGTAGCAAGGGTTTAGATCCCCTATTTTATTTTACTATCGTTTGAACATATAGAGTTTTAAAATGAATGATGTCCAAACACCTCTTGTTTTATGACATAAAAATCTACCTTATATTATATCATGCCTTCTTTATTTTGTCCGATGATAGCCTTTCAGGTACCCTATATATAGTAGATTAAAACAAGATGTGAACAAATCGATTAGGAAAGTCAAATTAATTTCTAGAAATATTTTAACATCTATAACGTACTATTCTAAAGTCAGTGCGTCATAACAAGGTATCGTATCTATCCTAATTCCCCAACTTCCGGTATACTAGATAAAAATAGTTATCGGAGGAAAGGTAGTGTACTATGATGATTCAACTAAACGATTTAGGTCAAGTTCACCTTGTTTGTGGGAAAACGGATATGA